>JBDSKU010000342.1:0-6217 GCA_039916745.1 Nitrospiraceae bacterium | reverse complement strand
TCGTGTTGCAGCAGCAGATGTTCTCCTCCATGACCTTCTGCGCCCTTATCAAACAGCACTTCCCCCACATTCATGTGACGATCGGCGGCAACACGGTGACGCGCCTGCGCGATGTGCTGCCGGAGTCGCCGCTGTTTCAATATTTCGATAGTGCTGTGGTCTATGAAGGAGAGACGGCCTTCGTGCAGCTGGTCTCGGCGGTGGGGGCTAAGCGGAGCCTCGCGGACGTGCCGAACACCATCTATAAAGACGCCACCGGCGTGCATACGTCGGAGAAGAGTTATGCGGAAGACATGCACTCGCTGCCGCCGCCGGACTTCGACGGGCTGTTGCTGGATAAATATTTTGTCCCGACGAAGATCCTGCCTTATCTGGCGACGCGCGGCTGCTACTGGGGTCGCTGCGAGTTCTGCGACCATGGCGAGGGCTATACGGCGGGCTACCGGACGAAGAAGATCCAGGACATTCTGGGAGAGATCCAGCATTTGCGCGACAAGTACGGCGCGAAGCATTTCCATTTCACTGACGAGTCGTACCCGCCGGCCCTGTTCCGCAAGCTGGCGCGCGGCTTAATCGAGACCAAAATGGATATTGTTTGGACGACGCACATGCGGTTCGAGAAAAGCCTGCTGGAGGATCAGGTCTGGCAGGATGCGAAGGACTCCGGCTGCAAGTATCTCCACTTCGGCTACGAGTCGGGGAACGAGCGGGTGCTGAAGTTGATGGACAAGGCGACGACGACGGAGATTATGACGAAGCATCTGAAGTATACGGCGGAGGCCGGCATCTGGAACCATTGCATGGGCTTCTTCGGTTTTCCCGGCGAGACGAAGGAAGAAGCCTGGTCGTCGGTAGAGTTTCTGGAGCAGAACAAGGACCATGTCCATTCGCTGGGCTTCGGCACCTTCGATCTCGGACGGCATAACCCGGTGGCGAAGCATCCGGACAAGTGGGGCGTGACCGCCTATAAGAACCCCGAATGGGACCTGGCCCTCGACTACTACTATACGGTCAAGAACGGCATGAGTATCGAAGAGGCCGAGCGGGTGTTCCAGGAATTCGAACGGAACCACTATGCGGGCTGGGATTTACGGCTCTATATCCGTGAATATATTTTTCTTTTCATCGCGAAGTTCGGGCTGGAGAAGTTGCAGGATCTACAATATCAAGCGGCCAAGATTGCGGGGCATACACCGTCGCTCGCGGGGAAAATGTAATAGTGTAATGATGTGCAGGATGTTGAAAAAGGCTCCCAGTGGCGTTCTCGCCTTGAACGCATCCGCAACGTACCCCGGAGGGTACGCCTCCGGTGCTTTCATCGTCTGCGCCCTTGCTAGAAGACCTTTTTGAACATCCTGAGGGTGGAAGTCGTGGGTGGGGGATTATGAGCGCAAGTGGACTCGTACAAATTCAAAGCTTGACTCCGATCAAGAAAGAGGATCGGAAGTCGTCGAAAGTGATGCTGCTCTTTCCTCCTGAATGGGTGCCGACGGCTCCCTATCTGGCCTTGCCCTCGTTGACGGCCATCCTCCGTGAAGCGGGACATACCGTCGTGCAGCGCGACATCAATATCGAGATGTACGACCACTTCTTTACGATGGAGTTCCTGATCTGGGTGAAGGCCCGATTGGGGATGCAGCTCAAGCCCCTGCAAGACAAAGAGAAGGCTGGGACCTTGACGGAGCAGGAGGCGGATCAGAAGGCCGTGGTGGAGCAGGCCTATGCCGTGGACGTGTTCGACCTGGCGGACCGGGCTGAGGATGCCAAGCTCATCGTGCGCGGCGAGCGCTTCTATCAGGCCGAGAAGCTGGAGGGCGCGTTGAACTGTTTTCGCGAGGTGATGGCCTACATCTCCGCTGCCTACTATCCGGCCTCGATCGTGTTCTATCCGATGGAAAGCAATCTGGGATATCGGCCCGGCGTGTCGAAAGAAGTCTTCGCCTGCCTGGACGATGAACAGGTGAACGTCTATCGGGATATCTGTAACCAGTTGGTCATGCCGGCAGTGGCGAAAGAGAAGCCGGACGTGGTCGGGGTCTCGATCGGGACGCAGATGCAGTTGCTCGCGGGTCTGACGTTCTGCAAAATGATCAAGGAGACCTTCCCGCACATCCATGTGGTGGTGGGGGGCAATGTCATTACGCGGTTGCAGGAAGAGCTGCCGAACCAGGAACGGTTTTTTCAAGAGATCTTCGACTCGGCGATTTTGTATGAAGGGGAACATGCGCTGCTCTGGCTCATCGAGGCCTTGAACGGGGAGCGGCCCATCAGTTCCGTGCCCAATTTGATGTATCGCGAGGGAGCAGGCGTTCACCGGAGTCCCGACGTCTATACAGAGAAGACGACCTCCCTCCCCCTGCCGGACTTCGAGGGGCTGCCGCTGGATAAGTACTTCGTGCCGGAGCTGATCATTCCGTACCTCGCCACGCGAGGCTGCTATTGGGGCCGCTGCACATTCTGCGACCATGGCCAGGGCTACTTCGATCAGTATCGCGGGGTGCCGGCCCAGCAAGTGGTGGAACAGATCGTCGCGCTACGGGACAAGTACCATTGCCGCCATTTCCTGTTCTCCGACGAATCCTATCCGCCGGCCCTGTTCAAGAAGGTCTTGCAGTTGCTGGTGGACCAGAACGTCGGGATCAAGTGGACGACGTTGATCCGGTTTGAGGAAACGCTGCAAGACCAGGAGATCTGGAACCTGGCGGCGAAGGCCGGTTGCTGCACCCTCTATTATGGGATGGAGTCGGCGAACGAGCGGGTGCTGAACCTCATGGATAAGCATGCCAAGAAGAGCGTGATCCAGAACAACCTCCATCAGGCGGCGAAGGCGGGGATCTGGAACCATGTGATGGCGTTTTACGGGTTTCCCGGCGAGACGAGAGACGAGGCGTTGGAGACACGCCAGTTCGTCATCGACAATCAGCCGGTGATCCATTCGGTGGAGCTGTTCTATTTCGTGGCCTATCGCCATACGCCGATGGTGCGCAGTCCGGAGAAGTTCGGCATTACGATCCACAAGCAAGAGGACTACGATCTGCCGCTGGACTATTACTACACGTTGAACGATCCGAGCACGCTGTCCTGCCTGGACGCGATGCAGCTCTGCGAAGAGTTCTACAAGAACGATTTTCAGCCCTGGGCGGTTCGGGTGAATTCCCGCGAGCACGTCTTCCTCTATATCTCGAAGTTCGGAACGAACCAGTTGCCGCAGATCTATGCGCAGCAGACGCAAACTCTTGGCTCACCGGATGGCGTGTCAGGCTTGGTCACCTGGCCGGTCGCGGTGAGTGAAGGAGAGAATGGTAAAGAGGGGATGTCTCGCGTCGTCTCTCACGGCATGGGATAGGCGGCTGATGAAAAAGAATGTAGTGGGACGGCTAGGCCTGTCCCCTTGCTCGCGGAATGCGCGCCCTCAGAAGGGCCTCGTTCGACGCGCGCAGTCGGGACAAACCTAGCCATCCCACTTTGGGGGTGGTTGAGCTCTGAATCATTCGGGGGAGCTTGCGGTTTAGGAGGAGCTCTGGTCGTTCAGCTCGTCGTCGGGGACGAGGACGGCGGTGAGTAGGGCGTAGGATGCTTCGATGAGCTTGGTCATTTCTTCGGCCTTCTTGTAGGCTTGCATGTATTTCTTGGGGTTGTTGGTCAGGTTCGAGTAGCGAGCCGGGTCCCAGGTGTAGAGCAGCACGCGCCTGGTTCGAGCGAGGGTTTCGGGGGTGACGGGGAGGGTGAGTCCCAGTACCTCCAGTGCATGGTTCACGTCTGCTTCGGTCACATCGCTCATGTGGGTACTGTGACAAAGACCGAGTAAGCCTGTCAAACAATGTCGATCCCTTTACCGATTCTTCAGGCCGCTCCCATCTTCACGAACAAAGACTATCGTGAGGTCCTGCGTAAGGAAATGGACGCGGGCAAGATTCCGCTCAGCCTCGGGCGCGATTGCCCGGTGAAGTGCGAGTTCTGCTACGAACTGGACCATTCCTATCGCGAGACGCTGGATCCCCCCAAGACGACTGACGAGGACTGGAAGTTCATCCTCGACTACATCAGCAAGAAGCCCACCGACCCGAAACAGTTTTGGTGTCTGGGCGGCAACGAATACATGGAATGGACCGATCTGTTCCTCCATCCCAAGGCGATGGAATGGGTCGAGGACTTCCTCACCTATACGGACAAGAGTATCCAGTTCTTCACCGTGGGATATGTTCATGTGCCGAAGATCCATCAACTCGTGTCGCAGTTCCCTGGACGAATCAACTTCGAGCTCTCCGTCATCACGCTAAGCGACTATCGGCAGAAGCTCATGCCGCATGCGCCGTCGGTGAAGCATGTGCTGAAAGTCTTGGATGGACCAGCGGTCTCCTCGGCGAACTTCTATGCGTTTGATGTGGATACGATGTCGAAGGATGCGGCGCTGATTTCGTCGATCAATAAGAACTGTGTGCTCTGGATGGGGACGCTGACACCGGTGCGGGGGTTGAAGGAGGACACGGCTTCCCTCATGCGGCAGGGGCGGAAGCATTTGCCGGATGAAGCACTGCGAATTTATGACGCGGGATTGCCTAACCTCCAGACGATTCATACCGAGTCTTACGCGACGGCCTTTCTCAACCGGAAACGGATCGTGAGTTCTTTCGATTCGTTGGAGATGGAAAAGAAGGATACGATCGTGATGGCAGGGAGTGTCCATAAAGTGCTGAGCCTGTTCCGGAAGAACCGGGCCAAGTTTCTCTATGTACCGAATGCGATGTTGAGCGGCGATTCTGATTGCACGGTCCTCTTGACGTTCGACGACATCGCCCGCCGGTTGACGAAGGAAAAAGTGGTGCACATTCCCAAATGCATCATGCAGTCCGGCCGTGGTCCCTATAGCGACATCACAGGAGTCACGCTGGAGCAGTTTGCGAAGAAGACTAAGGTGACGGTGAAGGTCCTGCACAAGATCGATACGCGGTTTGCCAACGAGTTGCTCTATCGGAACGGCTCGCTTCAGAACTTTGTGGAGAATTATCTGCGGAACCCCATGAGGCAGGAGTATGAAGCGCTTCCTCGTCCCAGCTAGCAGGATGCTGAAAAAATGAGCGGGGTGGGTGGGACGATCCCCGTGCTCGCGCAACGCGCGGCTTGAGAAAGTCCTCGTTGGACGCGCGCAGTTGGGATCATCTCATCCACCCCTTATGAAGCGATAGTTTCGTGCGGCCTTGTTGGGCAGCCTTTTGAGCATCCTGCGGGAGGATATTCCGATGTCCAATACATGCGGACCATGGAAGTTCTAGTGGACTAAGGTCGTTGCTCTGTAGCTTGCTGGGAGGCCACTATGGCAGACAGACGGTCACTCAAATTTTATCAAGCCGATGTGTTTTCGTGGGAGCCTTTTGGCGGTAATCCCGTCGCCGTGTTTCCCGATGCCGGTGGCTTGACGGACGATCAACTGCAACAGATTGCCCGGGAGATGAATCTTTCAGAAACCGTCTTTGTCTTTCCTCCGACGGACCAGGCGGCTGTGGTCAAGCTCCGTATTTTCACACCCACCCAAGAGATTCCCTTCGCCGGCCATCCGGTGCTGGGGACTTTCTTCATCCTGGCCGAGTTGGGCATCATCCCAGTCAAAGAGTCGATGACGCGGGTGATGCAGGAATGCAATATCGGACTGTTTCCTGTCGAGCTCCATGCAGAAGATGGTGTGGTAGAGCGGGTCGTGATGACGCAGCCCAAGCCGGAGTTTCTGGGGCCCGTGGAAGAGGCGGAGGATCTGTATAAGGTTGCCAGCGCTCTGGGTCTGGCCAAGCATGTGATCGCCGATATGAAGTGGCCGATCGAGGTGGTGTCCACCGGATTACCAGTGATGATTGTTCCGGTTCGCACGCTGACGGCGGTGCGGTCGATCCGTCCCGATGCCTCGGCCATTACGGATGTCTGTCGGCGCTTCGGCGCCAATGGCATCATGGTCTTTACGACGGTGACGGTAGAGCCATCCGCGACAGTCCATGCGAGAATGTTCGCGCCGTCGATCGGGATTCTTGAAGACCCTGCGACCGGCAGCGCAAGTGGCGCATTAGGTGCCTACCTGGTGCAGAATCGGGTGGTGGAGGTGGCCCCAACGACTGATATCGTGGTGGAACAGGGTTATGAAATCGAACGTCCGTCGCAAATCTTCGTGCAGGTCGAGTCGGAACAGGATGTTATCCAAACGGTCAAAGTGGGTGGGCAATGTGTGATG
>JBDSKU010000341.1:0-7435 GCA_039916745.1 Nitrospiraceae bacterium | reverse complement strand
GCCACCTACTGGGTCGGCGCAGTCCTGCTCGGCCGATCGGACGGCCCTTCTTTCGACTGGCACGACCTGAGTTTCATGGCAATCTATGAACAGGTCATGCCCTACGCCGTCCCCTTCTTTCTTGGTGGATTGGTCTTGAGCCTCCTCGGTGCGGTCCTCGCATACCCACTCGCCTACTATTTCCTGGCCAAACATCGGCAGTCGCACCCGTTAGCCCCCATTACGCGTGACGATTCGCCGCAAAATCTGTGAATGGCGTGCAAGGAAGACGTCTGAGTCCTATGTCTGCCAGTTGCGAGGCGAACAAGCTGCTGGCAGGTGCGAGGCCGACGCACAGGCCCGCAGATCGTTTGCTGCAGTAGCCATTGCCGCCCCCTCAAGATCTAGGCTAAGATCAACCGCCATGACTGAGTCCGGTCATCACTCCAATGCTCCCTACGATGGGTCGGCACTGATCGCTGATCCCATCCACCAATACGTCTCCTTCACCGTGCCCTTCTCCACTCCGGACCAACACGAACGGACGGAAAAGGATCTGATCGATTCTCCCTGGGTCCAGCGCCTGCGCTACATCTATCAACTTCAAAGCGCCCGCTGGGTCTACCCCTCCGCAGAACATACCCGCTTCGTCCATTCGCTCGGCACCATGCATGTGGCAGGCCGCTTCGCACGACATCTCTATCCGTTTCTCAAAAAAACGGTCAAAGACGTCCCCTCAGCGAACTATGTCGAGGAATTTCTCCGCGTCACGGCGCTCGCCCATGACATCGGCCATGGGCCCTTCTGCCATTTCTTCGACGACAACTATTTGCACGCCTTCGGCGCCAGTCATGAAAAGCTCGGGCAGATCATCATCCGCGACCATCTCGGCCCGATCATCCGCAAGATCCGGCGCAGCCCGTCCGGCCCCTTCGCCAAAGGGGAGGAACTCAACCCCGATCAGATCGCCCATGTGATCCTCAAGGAAAAGGGCAAAGACAATTCCCGTATTCCGAAATGGCTGAACATGCTGCAACCGGTCATTGCCGGCAGCTATACCGCCGACAACCTCGACTATGTCCTGCGCGATTCCTACATGTGCGGGGTCGCAGTCGGCCCGGTCGATCTCTCCAGACTGATTCATTACCCGATCATCACGGACAAGGGATTCACGATCCATAAGACCGGCCTTCCGGCCCTGCAGATGTTCCTCAACACCCGCATGTATCTCTATTCCAACGTCTACTATCACCGGACCACACGCGCCATCGACATCCACCTCCGCGACATCTTCGGCGACACCATGAAACTCCTCTTCCCACACGATCCCCGCAAGAAGATGGAGGAGTACCTGACATTAACCGATTGGTCCCTATTGGAGCATGTACGGGGATGGAAGACTTCACGCCATGCGACCGAGCGGCGTCTGGGTGCAGAATGGCAGCGGATTCTCGTCCGCGACGTCAAATGGAAGATGGCCTACAGCACCGTGCTCAAGGAAAAGGGCCAGGAGCGCGGCATGGACTTTCCAAGCCACGCACATTTCGAAGAGCAGATCAAAAAGGAATTGCCGGCCCGGCTGAAAAAAGTGGAGTTCCGCGTCGACATGGCGCCGCTCGACCCAAGGCCGGACCCGAAAGACCGGCGCGGCAATCCTCTCTATGTCTATGATCCAGGCACCAAAGGAGTCTCGACCGATCCATTAGAAGAATTCCTCGACCTGCTACCCACCCGCTTGGTCCAATTCCGCATCTATACCCTCGACCATGCCTACGACGAAGCCCTCTCGCGCGCCACCGCCACGGTCCTCAATAAGACCCCTTCGAGTCTCGAATAGAACGACTGATCGGATGATGAAAAAGTCCGCCAGCGTCGTTCTCGCATCGTTCAGCCGCTCAACATACCCCAAGGGTACGCCTCGGGCCTTCTCTCGCTCCGGCCTTGCTGGACGGATCTCTTGAGCATCCTGTAGCTATTCTTCCCTAACACCCTACGACTAATTCCAACCATACTTTCTCTATACGCCGAGCTTTCCCGCAACCCACTCAAAACACCATTCCGGGCTGGACCGAGCGGAACCTTTCTGGAATTCCTTCCGCTGCGATCTAACGATTGCAACGCTTCAGTCTGTTCCAGTTTTCTTTCTCGGCCAAGTCTCGGTAGGACCCCGCTCCTTTGGCAACGTGCCTCAGCTCAGACACAGCCCTTGAGAACGCAAACGAAAATACGAAGACCTGACAAAAAACCAGACATCCATGCCCTGTTCGGAGGACGAAGGAACCAACCCACGCCTGAAGATTCGCACGCGCCTGGAAGTTTAACCAAACCTCTGCTACAGTACCGGAAGATGTGAGGAGCCCCATGAGTCAGACCACAGAGACAGCGCTTAAGTTGCTTGAACGCTTGCCGGAAGAGGCGCAGATGCAGGTACTCGAAGCCCTGCGTCAACTTGTCGCTGAATCGAACGATGACGCACAATGGGATACATTATTTCAGGGAAGCCAGAATATGCTCGCCGCAGCGGCTCGTAATGCCCGAGCAGAAATCCTAGCAGGAAAGGCTGCTCCAATGGATTTCAACAAGCTTTGACCTCCCTCACGCTACCCAGTTTTTGGGAAGCGTACTATCGCCTTCCCGATCACATTCGACAGGCCGCGCGAAAGGCCTTCTTCCTCTGGAAACAATCCCCCGTTCACCCCTCCCTCCACTTTAAGTGCGTCAACCAAGACGACCGCGTGTGGTCGGTCCGCATCACACTCGGCTATCGGGCGCTGGGAATTGTGGACGAAGACACCATCACGTGGTTCTGGATTGGCAACCACCAAGCCTATGAATGGCGGCTCTAAACGGCCCACGCGCAGCATGCTGTATGCGACGTATGCGACAGGTCGGAGGATGCGTGGAGGCCGACCGAGTACGCGATAGCCACCCAACTCGCGCCTTCTCGCTGCACGTCAACGTGCGCTCAGCCTCCGACACAGCCCTAGATGGGTTTACAAAAAAAGCTGACAGCCTGCGGCTGCACTGCAATACTCACGACAGCAGTATCCAGAACGACCACCATCTACGCAGAGGACCATCATGCAGGTATTCCTCAGACTCTTACTCCTGGGACTCTGTCTCGTAGTCGACCTCGCTCACGCGCAAATGTCGTTAAGTGGGCAGAACCAAGCCGACATTCTGAAGCTGCTCGGCGAACTGCCGCCGGACACGATGAAGAAGGTTGAGGCGTTAGGAAAGATCCTGCAACAGAACGTGAAAGATGGGAAGCTGACCGACGCACAGATACACGAGGAATTGATGTCAGGCAATCTTGATCAGAAGATCAGGAGCCTCAATCCCGAAGCCGGCCCTCTGCTCGACGACATCGGTCAGGCCATGAAGAGCCACCCCAACGCCGAGAACCTGCCGAATCTGCTGAATGGAATGATGGGGGGAACGGGCCGGTAGGCCTGCCTGCTCAGCGTGGGAAACGAGCACTGTCACACTGCCGCCGCTCCTGCATCTCCCGGAACGGCCCTTCTGGGCTGGGCCGAGCGGAACCCTTCTGGAATTCCTTCCGCTGCCATCTGACGATCGCAGACCTCAGTCAGTTCCAGTTTTCTTTCTCGACCCAGCCTCGGAGAGTCCTCGTTCCTTCGATGATGCCGCGCAGCAGCATGACAGCGCTCTGAGTGATGAAAAATGGGCGACCCACAACACCATTCGAGTCGCAGGCCCTACCAGCCCTATGGAAAGTGAGAAATGCTAAGCCTCGGTGGGCACCCCGCTTCTTCGGCAACGTGCGCTCCGCCGCCGACACAGCCCTGGATGAATGAACAAGAAGTGTGCGTTTCGCAAATACGGATCTTACGCTGGCCTCTCTACATTTGAGACTCGATGTCGAGTTAAACAACGCCACCAGGAGACCTGCTCCTCTCGGAAGTACCCCCGTTCTAGCGTCGATGGGCCTATCATGATATAGTCACTAATCATGATACAGAAGAACAGACGGAGGAGCCTCATGCCCATTATCAAACCGATCTCGGACCTGAGAAATAAGACGAATCTCATCTCGGATCTTGTGCATACAAGCCATGAGCCCGTGTTCATTACCAAGAATGGCGAGGGGGACATGGTCCTGATGTCACTGGCCAAATACGGAGAGATGGAGCGGACATTGGAACTCTATGAAAAACTGGCCGTCGCAGAAGCGCAAGCGACCGCCGGCAACCGTGGCCGCCCGCTCGATCGTGTCATGGCCAACCTGAGGTCGCGCATCCGTGCCTTCAAGTAAATACACCATCCGGCTGCTCTCGATTGCCGAACAGGACCTTGAGGATCTCCTCTCGTATGTCGCTGCGGAGAACGCACGCGCGGCGACGGAATTGCTCGATCAGATTGAAACCCGGCTGGTAGCGCTGCAACTCCACCCGTTCGCCGGCCGTGTCCCCCAGAGTCCCAAGCTCACCGCGCTGGGGTATCGGGTCCTCGTCATCGACAACTATCTAGTCTTCTATAAAGTGAAGAGCAAAGTTGTGCTGGTCTATCGCATCCTTCACGGAGCAAGAGACATTCTCCACCTGCTGTCCGAATAGACGGTCGAAGTGACCCGCGTGATTCTACAACGGCCTGAGCAGTCAGGTTCGGCGATCGCCTGCAGTTGCAACCATCGCGTCACATCGATCACGCAAAACTCTGACAACATGGGGTCAAGTTAAGCAACGACCCCAGAGATCCTCCCAGGTTGAGCGAGCGGACCGACGTGCGGAACACCTCCAGCAACAGCCAATCGCGGAAGCTCCCTCCCAGCCTTGCAACCGGGTCGGAGGAAAGAAGCCCTGGCCTTAGTCGATTTCCGACGTGGAGATATTCAGACATGACGGGTCCCGCAAGCGGTCTGTCCGTTGAGCGATCGCTCACCTACCATGCGCACACTTGACCTATAAATGGCTAATATGTACAATTTAGCTCTATTGGTTACTATATGAACCCCCTAGCGAGGACATCATGCCCAAGCTCACGTTCAGGAACAGCCACGGACAGCTTGTAGACATCTCTACCGTGGCGGCCACGAAAGTCAAAAACGAGTTCGGCGCAATCTTAGAGCAAACGATGCACAGTGGCGCGGTCGCCATTACCCGTCACAACATGCCCAAGGCCGTGCTCCTCTCGTTCGCCGAGTTCGAATCGCTGGTGAAAGACCGCAGCCGCTCGCTTGACGATCTGAACGCGGAGTTCGACGGATTGCTGGCCCGCATGCAGACGCCACAAGCACGAAAAGGCGTGGAAACTGCCTTCAACGCCTCTCCGGTCGAACTGGGGCGCGCCGCGGTCAAGGCCGCCAAAAAGCATCGCGCACCGGTGCGCAAACGAGCACGGGCATGAGCACCTCCCGGCAGCCACGCATTCATGTGCTGGCCGGCGTCAATGGGGCAGGGAAGAGCAGTATCGGCGGCGCGGCCGTCCGTCAACACGGAGGCGAGTATTTCAATCCGGACGAAGTGGCCCGCGCCATCAGAGAGAACGCCCCTGCCCTGACTCAGGCAGACGCCAACAGCGCAGCCTGGCGCCAAGGTGCGAGCCTGCTGAATCGAGCGATCGAAGAGCGCCTCGATTTTACCTTCGAGACCACCCTCGGCGGGAACACCATCACCAGCCTCCTCATGCAAGCCGCCGAACAAGGCATCGAGGTGCACGTCTGGTACGTGGGGCTGTCCAGCCAGGAATTGCACATCCAGCGTGTGCAGACCCGGGTCAGCCAAGGCGGGCACGACATCCCTGAGCACGACATTCATCGGCGCTACGAACATAGCCGTCTCAACCTCATCGCACTGCTTCCCCACCTCACAACCCTGCATGTCTACGACAACAGTGCGGACGCGGACCCCGCAGCCGGACGCACACCAAAGCCGGCGCCGGTGCTGCACATGAAGCAGGGTAGCATTCTCGGCCCGCCGAACCTGGCGTCCACACCGAACTGGGCCAAACCGATCGTCGCTGCAGCACTCAAGCTGAACCAATCCTAAATCCACTCGATCATAGAAGCAGATCAGCCGGAAATGTGCCCACCCCAATTGTCGCCGCAGTGCGGAGACAATCTGTTCATCCGGAAACGCTTCGGCAAACTTGACCATGTGACGCAGACTTTTCACCGAGAATCCTCTGCCGAACCCCGCCTCCAATTGTCCCCCCAGCGCGGACCCAATCTCATCTCTATATTCCGCTCGTTTCTCCTTGAGAAGGTCCATGCGGATGCGAGTGCCAATCTGCCAATACAGCGTCGTCAGCGCAGCGTTCACCGCCGCCGACTCGGTTTCAATCCTCGCCCGTCCCGAAGGACGGGAGCTACCCACTGCTCGTTGCCGGCCGCCTCAAGCGACATCGGGACCGCCAGAATCACCAGCGCCAGCATGACAACAACTCGACGGAACGAGGCAGAACGGAGAGACGTCCGGAGACTGGGCAGATACCTAGTTGAATGCATCGCCTGACCCATCGTAACATCGGCCAACATTTTCACTGGAGGTTGCCCATGCCGACGACTTCTCCATCCATCATTCATACGCTGTTCCCCGATAGCCGTACCGCCGACGATGCGTTTATCCGCGACGGCATGAGCCCCATTGAGCTGCGAAAGCTGCACCAGTTGGTCATCGACGAACGGCCGGACCGCGTCCTCGAAATCGGCATGGCCAACGGCACAGCTCCGTTGTGATCGCCGACGCGCTGTTGAAAACCAGCGCCGGAACCCTCACGTCCATCGATCCCAACCAAACCATGCCAACGCCTCACGGCTATGGGAGCGCCGGTGTGCGGGCCGTCCAGGGCCTCACGCAACAACACAGCCTGGTGGAGGACTACGACTTCCTGGCTCTCCCTCGATTGCTGGAGCGAGGCGACACCTTTGATTTCATTTTGGTCGATGGCTATCATTCGTTTGACCTCACGCTCCTCGACTTGTTCTATGCCGACAAGCTGCTGACTCCTGGCGGGCTGTTGGTCTGCCATGATTCGTCCTCGCATGCGGTCTACAAGGCCCTCCGCTGGTTGGAGGAAAACAAACCATACACACGGCTCTCCCCGCCTCTCTATACGGCTGGGCGGCCGATCCATCGGAAGCTCTGGAATCGCCTGTTTCGACGGGCCGAGCGGCGTGAGCGGCAGGCCAATTGGCAGATGCTCGTGGCCTATCGCAAGCAAGAGGCCCACGAGATGCCAGAACATCACCTGAGAGACTTCTAGGCCCTGCTCCGCTCAACAGCCCACCCTCACCATCATCAGTAGGCCGTGGCACGTCGAGGAGACGCCCTGCACGGCGCCCAGCCAGGTGATCGACGGGCTCACATTGTCGGTCGCGACGTTGTAGACAACGTTCCGCGGTTTCATATCGGCCTTAATTTTGGTCATCAGGGCCGCAATCGTATAGGCGGCGTTGTAGCCCGTTTCAATCCTCGCCCGTCCCGAAGGACGGGCG
>JBDSKU010000340.1:0-8702 GCA_039916745.1 Nitrospiraceae bacterium | reverse complement strand
CGACCTCTCCAAGCCTGTGACGATCGTCACGAACAAGCAGGTCTCGTTCGAAGGGGTGGTGGTCTCGACCGTTGAGACGCTGCTGCGCCAAGCGCGTCTCGGCCAGGACGCGCGCCAGCTTTTTCCGGCTCAGCTATCCATTCAGGTCTTGTCGCAGACTCCATGATATTTCTGGGGACGATGCAAAGCAGATCATGGGCGATATTGTTGGGGGGAGTCGTCGGACTCTGGATCATTCCCGTACAGGCCGAATCCTGTGTGCTGTCGTCGTATCATGCGGGTCTCACGTTTCCGGTGTCGAAGGTCGAGCCACGATGGGCCTGTCCCCTGCAGGCGATTGTCGATCATTACACCACAGCCCGCAAGATCGGACCGACGGAGATCCCGCTTTCAGAATCGGTCTATCAGTATCTGTTGGACCGGCCACCGGTGGCTGCCGCATTGATCAATCGGCTCGATCTCGGTCCCTATAAATCGGAGGGGCGTGGGCCAGGTCGATTTTGGGGAGACGATGGTGAAGGAACGTCGGGCATCGTCGAACTTGTCTATGGGGATCGGGCCAATCGGATTTACTATGTGGAGGGCACTCACGAGAGTACAGTATTGCCGCATGTCATGGGAAAGGCGGTCGTGTTCGTGAGAATGAATCCGGTGAAAGACGGAGAAGGGAGGGATGCGGTTGAAACGACGCTGGTGGCCTACACGAAATTGGATAGCCGCACCCTGGCAGGGCTCGTGTCACTCATTCGGCCCTTGGTCGGCAACCTAGTGGCCCGGAAACTAACCCAAGGTGTACAGGTTGTTACTCGACTGGGACAAGAAATACGGCAACACCCGGACCAAGTTCTGTTCGAGGCGACTGATCCGCCATCGTTGCCTGATGACGAGGTGGCCTTGTTGAAGCATGCGATGAAGAATGTCCATTCTCGTGAGGCGATCCAACCAGGGGCGGCGGTACGATGACGACGTCACGCAGTTTCACCCTGCTCTGCACCGTCGGCGTGTTTTGCTTCATCAGCTATAACATGGTCCGGATGCCGGTGTTGGCATTGTTTGCAGAATCGCTCGGGGCCAGTCCTGAACGGATCGGGCTTATCGTGTCGGTCTCCACATTGACCGGGGTGTTCCTCAAGTTGCCGTCCGGCGCCCTGTCAGACATCTATGGGCGGCGGTTTCTCTTGCAGATCGGTGTGGTTGCCTTCGGGCTTCCGCCGTTTCTCTATCCCTGGGTCACAGATCTCGATACGCTGACTGCCTTGCGTTTTTTTCATGGGCTCGCCACGGCGATCTTCGCACCCAGTGCGCTGGCGACTGTGGCCGATCTCTATCGAGAACGGCGCGGCGCGGCGCTCGGGACTTACACGGCCTCGACGCAATCCGGTGCGTTGCTCGGTCCCTTCATCGGTGGCTATCTGATCTACGCGTCGGGATTCCCTGCTGCGTTTGTGACGGCCGGTCTCTTCGGCTGCATCGCCATTGCCATCTTCTATAGCCTGCACCTCACGCCGCCTCCTCCGCGTATTCAAGAAAAGGGGATGGCGCCGCTGTTGGCAGAGATGTGGAAGGGCTTCAGGGTCGTCGCCAAGAATCGCAAGGTCCTCATTACTAGCTCGACCGACGCGGCCAAGATGATTGCGAACGGGGCCTTGATGGCCTTCCTCCCGCTCTATGGTATCTCGGTGGGATTGAACCCTGGAGAAGTCGGGCTGCTGTTTACGGTCCAGGCCCTCACGTCGCTTGTGTCGAAGCCGATTATGGGCCGGGTGTCCGATCGTGTCGGGCGTCAGCCGCTCATCGTCATCGGCCTCGTGATCTGCGCGGTGACCTTCGGCTGTATCCCTCAGGTGTCGATGTTCTGGTTGCTCTTGCTGCTCTCGGCGGGCTTTGGATTTGGCGAAGCCGTCGTCTCTTCTTCCTCGTCCGCGCTGGTCGCAGATAGTTCCGAGTTCAAGACGCTTGGGGCAGGAATGGGCATGCAAGGAACAATTGGGGACATCGGGCATGCCAGTGGGCCGCTGTTGGCAGGAGTGCTGATTGCGCACCTGAACTATGCCAACGCCTTCGCCATCATCGCGAGCCTGCAACTTGTTGCAGCGACGCTGTTCTGGATGACGATGAGACGAACGTAGAGGCACTTGTATATAATGCTCCGATGATGAAAACCATTGTGTCAGAGAACATCGTGATTGGCACGCTGGCTGGCATCGGCGTGATGGTGCTGATCGTAGTGTTTGTCTATGTCGTGAAACGGATCATGAGGGACGAGTAATGTTCACAGGTATCGTAGAAGAGCTTGGCGCCATCATCTCGATCGAGAAGACTCTCGTCGGAACGAGAATGACGGTTCTGGCCTCCACAGTCATGGGCGACCTCAAAATCGGGGACAGCATCAGCGTGAACGGCACCTGCCTGACCGTGGTGAGCAAGAGTGAGCACAACTTCTCCGTGGAGGTTTCACCCGAAACCCTGTCCGTGACCACCCTCGGGCAACTCACTGCAGGCGCGCCGCTGAACTTGGAACGAGCGATGAAGCTCAACGAACGGCTCGGCGGGCATTTGGTGGCCGGTCATGTGGACGGCATCGGCACGGTTCGGAGCCGCCAGCAGGATGGGAACGCCATCCTGTTCACGATCGAAGCTCCATCTGAGATTCTGCGCCACTGTATTGTGAAGGGTTCCGTCACCGTAGACGGCATCAGTTTGACGATCAACCAGGTGACCGATCGTGGCTTCTCCATCGCGATTATTCCACACACGGCGAAGGTCACGACCCTGGGCCTCAAACAAATCGGCGATCAGGTCAACCTCGAGTCGGACTTGATCGGAAAATATGTCGAACGATTGTTGCAGGAACGGGGACAGCTTTCGACCAAACCCACCCCCGTCATCGACCAAGACTACCTCCAGAAGCGCGGCCTCCTCTAGCGCTCGACTTGAGTTCTCGGCTCGATCCTGGGCGCGACGAGAGGTCCACATCGACATGCTCTGTTCAAACGTGGTTACATGCGTTACTGGCCGGGCCGGCCGATCATACGGCTTGTCGTGGGTCAATCTGCACACATTGGTTTTCCGTACCCGCTGAGGGTGGATAATCCATCGGGAGCTAGCGATGAACAGAGGGACCCGACAAGGATTCATCGCCACTGGCGTCGCGATGTCGATGGTCATTCTCTTTGTCTTGGATCTCCACACTCCGCTGGCGATGGCCACCGATGTGCTTTACATCGTCCCGGTCCTTCTGGCGTTGTTTTCTTCGCATTGGTGGTTTCCTGTTACCGTCGCGGCAATGGCGACAATACTGACGGCAGTCGGAGGCATATGGAGTCCTCGTTCGTATGATATTCCTGGCTGGATTCCATTCGTGAATCACATGCTTACCGGAGTCGTGATCTGGATGCCGGTGTGGTACTTCTCCCAACGACGCAAGCACGAAGAGGAACTCCAACGCCTCAATGAAGCGTTGGATAGGCGTGTGCGGGTTCGAACCAGAGAACTGGCCTCCGTCAACGAATCATTGGTAGCGGAAGTGGCTGAGCGGATGCAGACCGAACAGTCGCTCGAATCCAGTCGGAAGGAGTTGCAACAGCTGGCGTCTCAACTGTTACGGGTACAGGAGGAAGAGCGGCGTCGTATCTCGCGCGAGCTCCACGATGACATCAATCAACGGCTCGCGCTCCTTGCCATGGAGATCGAAGCGGTGGAACATCAGCTGAGTTCCTCACCGGTTCATATGGGACGAGCCGTTCGAGCGATACAAGACCGGGTCGTGGAGTTGTCTGAGGATGTACGTCATCTGGCGTATCAGTTCCATCCATCTATTCTTGATGACCTTGGCCTTCCGATCGCGTTGCAGCGTTTAGTGGATGATTTCTCCGCTCGAAGCCACGTCCAAGGGGCTTTTCACCACAAGAACATTCCAGACGCCGTTCCTCAGGAGATCGCGACCTGTCTCTATCGCGTGGTCCAAGAAAGTCTGAACAACGTGGCTCGTCATGCGCAGGCATCGCGGGTGGATGTGGAGTTGATCTTATTGCGATCTGGGCTGACGGTCATGATTACGGATGATGGGGCAGGATTTGTTTCTGAACGATCCTTGAACGGCGGACAGGGGCTGGGGTTATTGAGTATGAAAGAGCGAGTCGCCCTGGTTCAGGGAACCCTGCAGATTGTCTCTGCCGTGGGGAGGGGCACCACGGTGCAGGTGGTGGTGCCCGTGCAAGAGGAGGTCGAATGAGCAAACCCCGGGTGCTCTTGGCGGATGACCATACCCTGGTATTGGATGGATTCAGGAAGCTGTTGGAGGATCGGTGCGAGATTGTGGGCGTCGCGGAGGATGGCCGTACCCTGCTTCGAATGGCCGAAGAACTCAAGCCTGACATCGTGACGATTGACATCTCGATGCCGCAGCTTAATGGGATCGATGCCGCCAGGAAGCTGAAGAAAATGCTTCCTCGCACCAAGTTGATTTTCGTCACCATGCATGCCGACTCGGCCTATGTGAATGAGGCATTCAAGGCCGGTGCTTCCGGCTACCTACTGAAACGATCTGCTGGATCAGAATTACTCCAAGCCATTGAGTCGGCTATGGATGGTCAGTGTTATGTCACTCCCTTGATCGCAAAAGGTCTGGTGAAGTCGGTCATCACCGGCGGCAGGCCCTCGGTGTTGAAGGACGAACCATTGACGGCGCGTCAACGAGAAGTATTGCAACTCGTTGCGGAAGGGATGACGGTCAAGGAGATTGCGACGACCCTTAATATCTCACCGAAGACCGTCGAGTTTCACAAGTCGCAGATCATGACCCAACTCGATCTTCATACGACGGCGGAGCTGACAAAATACGCGCTCCTTCACGGCCTTACCGCATCGGATTAAACCTTGTTACGGCGCCCTGCCGTACGAACCGGTTTCATAGCCCCGATTATGTATCATGGTTTTCGAGCACCCGAGTTCTGCGCTACGGGACTGGCCAGCGGCGCTATAATTGCTGCAGAAGCCTGATGAAGATCGTGGCCGATTTTCCAAGGGAGATTGTCATGCCTCCCTAGGGACCAGCCTAGTAGGCGTACTCCTTCCTCCGCGTTAATATACGAAAGAAATTCTTCGCGGGAGCATTCTCAATTAGCGGAGGGCAGATCATGGAAAAGATGCGGCTTCTTCTGGCGGATGATAATCCACATCTGCTGCAGATGCTGGCCTGTCTTTTATCGGACGAGGATCGAATTGTGGGGACGGTTCCGGATGGGAGAGCCCTCCTCACCGCTGCGGCCCAACTCAGGCCAGACATCGTTATTTCAGATATCGACATGCCTAACGTCAATGGATTAGAGGCCGCCCGTCAATTGCGGGAGCTGCTTCCGCACACAACAGTCATTCTCATGAGCGGTCATGACGACTCGGACCATGTTGCACGCGCCTTTGCCGCGGGAGCCTATGCCTTTGTGTCAAAGGGGCAGGTGGGGGATTTGCGAAGCACCTTTAATGAGATCATCAGCAATGCCCTCGCTCGGCCAGCATTCGAAGAACTTGTAGGGCTGGCATGACCGGTACGAAAATATGCAGTTGTTGAATAGAGGAATGTTGCCATATGAAACCAGATGAAGGTCTCACGCAAGCAACCGAGCCTGATTTTCAGGCGGTTCGTTGCTTGCTTTGCCACAGGATGCGCTCGGCTGAATCATCTGAGCTTGCCGCCTCGGAATGGGATAAATTGCCCGAGCTCCTACACCGTTATCGTATTGGGTTGCCCGAGATCTTTGTATCCGATACCTACTGCGACGACTGCGCAGTTTTTTATCGTCAACTCATGACCTATGGAGATCCTGGACAGGGATCGGGAGTCTGGGACGCGTTTCTTCCGCCCGCCAGGTAAGACGCGAAAATGGCAGCATTCAGGGAAGTTGTATGGCGGGTCCGTGCTAAGTCCGTGAGTGCTCTAGGCAAGGTATTTCAAGGTGCGAGGCGATAATGTGTGCAGGCTCAGGGCCAGCGCTGTACGGTCAAACCGATCACACCGACGTCGGTATCGTCATACTGGGAGAGTCTTTGCAACTGCATTATGCGAATGATCGGGCACGCCATTACATGGACAGAGCAGGTAATAATATGGACTCGGCCGTGCCACATAAACATGATCTCCGTCTCGAAATTATCAAGTTGGGGACACAAATCCGTGAACGCAACACTTGGGGATCATGGTTCCATCCTGATGAGGGCGAGGCTCGAAAGACCGTCAAAACGAAGCAGGGAGCATTTAGCTTGTGCGCGGTGCGAGTGCCGGGTCGCAGTGAGCGAGCCGAGCAACAGATTATGATTCTCATTGAGGATCGAGTGAGGGGGGCGTTCTCAACGAATTTTCAGGAGGCTTCCCGATAAGCTCTAGAAGGGGATGAGTACAGGTTGCGCCGGCTAGGACGGGGGGTGGCGTTGCCGCAAAGAGACACCTCATGGATCTTTTTGAGAGAAATCAGTGAACGCGGGAGACCAGCGCGTATGAGAATTGCTGCTCTTGTTCGCAAAGAATCGTTATCAGAGGAAAGGGGTTATGCCACTGGGCAGATGTCCATGCGTCGACGCATTCTGGTCATCGATCATGACGATGAAGCGAGGGACATCGTCTGTGAGCATCTGCTCGGGCTTGGGTTCTCTGTTGCGAGTGAAGACAGTGGGTTTTCCGGTCTTGTTCGAATCGCACAGGAAAAGGAACGAGCTCCCTTCGATGGGCTCATACTGGAGCTCGATATGCCGTTGCTCGGAGGGATGGCCATTTTACAGGAAATGCGGGATCGTCATTTGGAGATTCCGGTGATTGTGACGGCGCTATCGAGCGAGATCAAGCGTCTTCGCGACGCGATGAATCTGGGAGCCAAGGAGTATCTTGTGAAGCCGTTTGATGCTGAACTTTTTGCGAGGAAATGCCGATGCATATTTCCTGACATTGTCAGTTCGACCTGATCAATTGAAATGTTCAGACGATCATATCCACGATGCTCAAGTAATAGAGATGGGTCCTTCTGGTCCATTGACAACGAGGAATGCGTTCAGCACGGGGCGCTGTGGGTTCGATCCAACCTCTTCGTGTCCCTCGCTCATGATTCAAACGGCCACAGTCGAAGATCGACTCGGTCTCATACGCGAAGGATCCGGATCTGCGGACGATTGTACGGCAGGCCCTGGAAGAAGCAGGATACGAGGTCCACGAAGCACAAGTCATTCAGGCGTTCTGTGCGGCACATGAGACATCCCATTCTCTTATGATCGTGGATCTACCCAAGTCCCAAGGAGGAGAACCCGACGCTATTCTGGCAGCGAAGCGCGAGCATCAAAAAATGAAAATCATCGCGATTGGCAGCGGGAGTCGACTCATCAACAGGCTGTTCGAAGACCAGCCCTCTGGGGTGGCCAGGACGTTCTGGAAACCCTTCGAGCCTGGCGATCTCGTGAAAGCGGTCGAGAAAGAATTACACATCACGGCACGAGGATTAATCAATGTCTGAGGAAATCCGGAAACGCATCCCATCAATGCTGCGACGGTTCGTCGCCAGGACCCAGCAGTTTCATTCTGGAGACCGAAGGAATGCGCAGTGGAACGGTCTCACCGTTGTTTGTGTCTGCCTGGTATTGCTAGCCGGTTGTGCGAATCCGCCGGGTACTCAGCCGGTACGGACGTATGACATTCAAATCCTGGAGCAGGTCAGCCCTCAAGACTTGTATGTTGCCACTGGAGATGAGGTGCGATGGCAAAATCTGCGGTCCGATCCCGTCAAAGTTGGGCTTCTCAGTCATCACCATCTGAGTCTTGTTTCATGTGAGAAGGGATTCAAGCGGTTCGGTATGGTGGACGATTCGGCAACGATTCCACCGATGGGCTATGTGAGCTTATGCTTTTCCAGACCTGGGATTGTTCAGTACAATGTCTGGTTGAATCCTGCCGATCCACGCGGACGCATGACTCCCACAGCGAGAATCCAGGTATCCAGCCTATCGACCAGTCGTAAATAGAAGAAGCGCGTATCATCCCATTCTGCAAGCCGTCTTGAAGCTTGCACAAGGCGTTATGCGCATGCCAGGGTATAAAGTGGGCGATTTCTCGAAGACTGACAGCAGGGTCTTATGTTGGACAAAAGGTATTCACGATGAACAGAACAACTCAATGGTCGCGTTTCTCAGAAGAATATGCTCGTGGGTTTTTCGTCGCAAGAAGCAGTACCGCATCGACGGGGTTCTTCTCGATGATCGCTCTCGCAGCGACATGTATGATGGTTCTCGTCTGTTCAACGGCTTATGCAGCCGGAAATGCCCCGGAGGTATACACGTTGGAGGGGATTGTCCAGCTGGCGTTGGAACATAATCCGACGATGGCCGGCGCACAAGGGTTTATCGATCAGCAGCGTGGCCAGCAAACCGTTGCGGGCTCCTATCCAAATCCGACGGTGACCGGAAACACCGGAGTGGGAGAAATCAGAGATGCGGGACGGGCTGATATCGGTCCATCGCTCGCACGGCAATCGCTGACAGAATATAACGCTACGATCGGGCAGCCCTTGGAATGGCCGGGGATGCGTACCGCACGGCAGCGGGCGGCAGATGCCGGAGTGGCCACCGCCAATTCCGGTCTGACGGAAACCCGCTTGAATCTTATCGCCCAGGTCAAAGTGGCTTTCTACGATCTCCTGCTGGCTCAGCAGGCTGCCAGCTTGGCT
>JBDSKU010000339.1:0-7644 GCA_039916745.1 Nitrospiraceae bacterium | reverse complement strand
CAGTTTCTATGAGAATCGGCCGACTGGCGAGATCATGTCGCGGGTACTGAACGATACCGAGCACATGCAGCGCATCTTCGTCGACGGCCTCGAAGAGATCATTACGGCAGGATTGACGTTGATCGGGATCATGATTGTGCTGTTTATGCTCAACTGGAAGCTGGCATTGCTGGCGCTTGTGCCGATTCCTCTGTTGATAGTGGGTGCGGCCATGTTTACCAAGCGTGTCCATGGGCATTATCGTGTCATTCGAAAGGGCGCAGCCGAATTGAATGCTCTGTTGCAGGACGTGCTGGCCGGTATCCGGGAGACGATGGGGTTCAATCGTCAGCCGTACGAGCAGGAACGATTCGATCGGAAGAGCGATCGCTGCCGGCAAGATACGTTAAAGGCCATGTATCTCTGGTCATTCTACTCCCCGGGCATGATGCTGATCGGGAGTCTTGGCGGGGCGATGGTGCTCTGGTTCGGCACAGCAGAAGTTCTCCAGCATCGGCTGTCCGTGGGCGAGCTGGTGATGTTCACTTCGTACCTGGCGCTCTTCTATGTCCCGATCAATCAGATTCACTCGGTGAACCACATGTTGCAACATGCGTTGGCTGCAAGTGAGCGGGTGTTCGAAGTACTCGACCTCGTGCCGGATGTCAGGGATCGGCCTGACGCACAAATCCCGGTCCCTCGGGTCAGAGGGGACGTCGCGTTTCATGGCGTCGGGTTTCATTATCGACCCGATTCGCCGATTTTGCATGACGTGACCGTATCCGTCCGTGCGGGAGAGCGGGTTGCGCTGGTCGGTCCGAGCGGCGCGGGTAAGAGCACGACGCTCAAACTATTGATGCGATTTTATGATGTGACACAGGGCGCCATCACCATCGATGGTTACGATATCCGCGATCTGCCTCTCGCGTTTCTTCGCAGTCAGATCGGGTTAGTCCAGCAAGAGCCGTTCCTGTTCAACGGTACCGTAAGAGAGAACATCCTGTATGGCGATCTTTTGGCAAGGCAGGAAGAGGTTGAGGCAGCGGCGAAGGTCGCTCGTGCTCATGACTTCATCATGGCGCTTCCTGAAGGCTACGATACCTGGATTGGAGAGCGAGGTGTCAAGCTGTCAGTTGGGCAGCGGCAGCGTGTGTCGATTGCCCGTGTGATCCTGAAGGATCCCCCGATCGTCATGTTCGATGAGGCGACCTCCAATATCGATACGGAGACTGAGGTCAAGATTCGCGAGGCGCTGGACGATCTCACGAAGGGGCGGACGACGATCATCATTGCTCACCGCCTCTCGACGATTCACGGCGTGGACCGGATCATTGTCGTCGATCACGGTCGCGTCGTCGAAGACGGCACACACGAGACGTTAATCGGGCGGGGAGGCGTGTATACGCGTCTGTATGATGCCCAGTTCCAGGTCTAATGGCACAGGAGGCTGAAAAATGCCGCCAGCGTCGTTCTCGCATCGTTCAAACCCTCGACGTACCCCGAGGGTACGCCTCGGCCCTTCACTCGCTGCGACCTAGCTGGACGATCTTTTTGAGCATCCCGCAAAGTTGTGCTGGGTACTCATAAGCTGGTGGGTCATCGAATGTGGGCCTATCGAGATGATTTGTATCACTTCTGCTTGGGAGGAGGGTGCCAGGCCGTTGCAGATGGAACTGGTCCGCCAGTATACTGAGACTCACTTGAGGGAGAATTGACCGATGGTGCTGATTTACGAAAGTGATCCCCTGGATGACGAAGACGCGCGCGGACGGTTCTATCATGTCTGCCGCGGGCAAATTATTAAGACGGAAATTCAACTGCCAGCCGGTGAATCCATATACGAATGTCCGGTGTGCGAAATCGATCTCGAAGCCGAAGACTTTTGGCTCGCGAGACAGAAAGGGTCGGTATAGACGTTATGGCCGGAAGCGCAGGACGAAAAACCGTATCCGTATCTCGCGGGCTGATGATGCTCTGCGATACCTGTTATGACCAGGTCATGGAAGAAAAGTTAACCGACGCCAAGAACTTTATTGCAGACCATGAGGCGCTCTTCGATACGATCTGTCTCGGATGCACCGATATCAACCGACCGCTGATTGACGATATGCTCGGCAGCTCGGAGTGAGAATGTAAAATAATCTCTCCGGCAGACTTCTCGCCTCGTTCAGACCCTCCATGTATTCAAATAGATACTTCTTCTTGATGTGAGAGTCATTTCGGCTTGATTGAATATCAAGTCGTGTCTATAAGATGCAGAGATTCAGGCACAAGTACTACCAGAGGTGTCAGACTCTGCCTGATACGAGAACGCCACTGGTGAAATTATCTTAACCGTCTACGACAATAGGTCTTTCACCGACTCTGCCGGTCTGGCCAAGATCACCTGCTCGCCTTTTTCGACAATCGGACGCTGAATAAGATCCGGGTGGGCGATCATCAGGTCGAGCCATTCATCGTCTGACAGATTCTTTTTCGCTAAACCAAGCTCCTTATAAATATCCTCTTTGGTCCTCAGGATATCCTTCGGCGAGAGCCCCGCCTTCGTTAAGAGGCTCTTGAGTAGCGCCTTCGTGAATGGCTTCTCGTAATAGTTGATGGCTGTAAAGGGCTTGCCGCTTTCTTTTAACAACTGCAACGCCTGACGGCAGGTGCCGCAGGTCGGTTTCTGGTAAATTGTTACCTCGTCCATGCTACACTCCTTGTACCAAGCGTCCTCACTGCCTTGACGCCATTTTTACCCATGTGATACATCATCACTGATCGCCTCGTTTGAATGTCTACTATGCCAACACCAATCTTCGGAACTAGCTCTACCGGTCAGTTTTCCTGTGCCACAAACATGCAACATACCTTACGAGATCTCCGCACGAAGCGGAAGGGACAGCCGGTCTTCGTCCTCGGCCATGTATTGGCCCGAAAAGGACAGGAAGGTCTCTTCGAAGTCTTTAACGACCGTCTAGCCATCGTGAAATTTTCCGACGGCGGCGCGATCGGTTATGATCCGTTGGAGCTGCTCTTACCTACCGACATCGACGACAAAGGCATTGCCTACTTCGAAATTCGCCCCTGCCGGCAGTGCGAACAACTCTTCGCCCTGACAGCCCAGGAATGCGAAGCCATAGAAGAGCCCACCGCTTGTCCTGAATGCCGCTGAGTCTAGCCACTCCCATCTAGTCGACGAGAGGTGCGACCTCGATTGCTTTCTTAATCAGGCAATCACCGGCAAACGACTGCAGCGACATCGGTAGCATGCTGGCGTCGATCACGTGCACCGTGGCAACCTGAAAGCCCTCAGCCACTTTGTATCCATGGATTTTCATCGCATGGCAGATTTCGAGCTTTTTCCAAATCAGATTATTCAGGATCGTTTCCGACGCTAGCAACTTGAGATCCGAAACAGCGTCATTCATGGAGACTCTCGCCGGTATCTGTGCCTTGTCTTTCGGTACCTCTCTCACAACGGCAAATAGCAGAACTTCTCCGTCAGCCTGAACCATGGAGGCTGTCCCCACACCAATCAGGCAGGATAGCGCGAGCAGTAACGGCAGCCTCGGAGTCATCGTTTACCTCCTCGATATATCCACTTTCTCATGTGAATCGATCACAGCTGGATGGTCCAGGCGGGACTTCGCAAGGGAGGGAGAGTCAACGCCTCCGTGGCTCACGGCGCTCATATCTGTCGGCGGAATCGACTTCTCCTGTGACCTCGTCATCGGCGTGAGCCGGGGCACGAGGTATCCCAGCACGAGGACAATACATCCGACGAACAACATGATCCGTAAGGACATCGGGCGTTTCCTCTTCATGAGTAGCTAGCAAATGCAGTATGCCAACTGGTAGAAGCCATTTCAAGATCACATCAGACTAAACATGATAAACTGTTTTGATCCGTCATCTCTCTTGCGACTCAGGTGAAGGAGCGCGATTATGCCTCATGATTTCATGCCAGGGCTCGCCGGCGTCCCTGCCGCAAAATCTGCGATTAGCGATGTAGACGGCCACCGCGGCCTGTTGGAATATCGCGGCATACGTGTTGAAGAACTATGCCTTCGATCCTCCTATCTCGAAACCGCCTATCTGTTGCTCTTCGGGCACCTTCCCACTGAGCCGGAGCTCGCGCGATGGCAGGAGGATATCGTCCATCACCGCCGCGTTAAGTTTAAGATCGTTGACTTACTGAAATGCTTGCCGGAGCAGGGCCATCCCATGGATGCCTTGCAAGCAGCCGTTGCTGCCTTAGGCATGTTTTATCCTGGCAGGAATGTGAAGGACATCGAGAACAACTATTGGTCGGCAGTCAGACTTGTGGCCAAATTGCCCACGATCGTTGCAGCTTGGGCGCGCCTTCGGCATGGAAACGAATATATCCCACCGCGCGACGATCTCGGCTTTTCCGA
This sequence comes from Nitrospiraceae bacterium, assembly GCA_039916745.1. GTDB lineage: Bacteria > Nitrospirota > Nitrospiria > Nitrospirales > Nitrospiraceae > Palsa-1315. Next base: position 3,265 of record JBDSKU010000339.1, on the reverse strand, counting down.
AAACTTCCTTTATATGCTGACGGAGAAAGAGCCGCTTCCTCTGTGGGCCGAGATTTTCGATGATTGCTTGATCCTCCATGCGGAACACACGATGAATGCCTCAACCTTCACCGGCATGGTCACGGCTTCGACGCTGGCCGATCCCTATACGGTCGTCGCCTCCTCGATTGGAGCCTTGAAGGGGCCGTTGCATGGCGGAGCCAATGAAGAAGTCGTGCAGATGCTGACGCAGATCGGCGAACCAGGGAAGGTTCGATCGTACCTTGAAGAACGGGGCGGCGCGAAACAGAAACTGATGGGCTTCGGCCACCGAGTGTACAAGGTAAAAGATCCTCGAGCGACAATTCTACAGGAGCTCTGTGAACGGCTCTTCAAGGCATGTGGCAGTTCACCGTTGTATGAGGTTGCACTGGAAGTCGAGCGAGTCGCAGAAGCGCTACTGAAGGGGAAGGGAATCTACCCCAATGTCGACTTCTACTCCGGAATCGTCTATGAGAAAATGGGCATCGAGACCGATCTCTTCACACCGCTATTCGCGATGGCTCGGGTCTCAGGGTGGTTGGCTCATTGGCTAGAGCAGTTGAAGGAAAACAAACTCTACCGACCGGATCAAATCTATTCTGGCGAACACAACCGGTCCTATATCCCCATCGGCGAACGCTAGCCTCCCCCTTGACTCTGGGCAGCCCGAGTTAGCTTCTTTTCAGAGAGACGAACGGCGCGCGCACAGAGTCATTCTGAGACAGTCCACCCGATCTCGTCGATGAGGCGAACGTGAAGGCCGAGTTCAAGGACGGAGTCTTGACTCTCAAACTGCCTAAGTCCGAAAAGGTCTAACCGAAAACGATTGAGGTAATGGTCGGCTAATCGGCACCCATCCCCTCCGGCTGGAATAGAGGCCCGCTTCGGCGGGCCTCTTCTTTTGGCCCCATGTCCGATCATCAAACCTGTTTCGAATCACAGGCTCCCAGATCGACCGACACCCTTGTGCAAGCAGGTGGCCAACGTTTATTATGGCGCCCGCGGCAGTTGAGAACCCTCACAACGGAGTAGGACGCATGAAGAAGATAGCGGCAGAGACTCGGTCAGCACCTGCGACTAGAATTGAACGCGATACCATGGGCGAACTGGCTGTGCCGGCCACAGCCTATTATGGTGTCCAGACCGCCCGCGCCATTGAGAACTTCCCGATCAGCTCGTTGCGATTTCCCCGCGCCATGATCCGGGCCATGGGAATGATCAAGCGTGCGGCCGCGACGGTCAATCAGTCACTGGGGCTCCTCGATAAAAAGCCGTCTGATGCGATCAAGCTGGCCGCAACTGAAGTCGTCGACGGTACGCTCGACGCCGAGTTCCCTGTCGACATTTTTCAAACCGGCTCAGGCACCTCGACGAACATGAATACCAATGAGGTGATCTCCAATCGTGCTACCGAGCTGTTAGGCGGCGCTAGGGGCAGTAAGTTGGTGCATCCCAATGACCACGTCAATCTGGGCCAATCCAGCAACGACGTGATTCCCACGGCCATTCACATTGCCGCCGGGGAGATGATGCAGCAGCAACTCATTCCGGCACTCACTGGTTTGCAGAAATCGCTCACTCGTAAAGCCAAAGAGTTCGACAAGATCGTCAAGATCGGCCGCACGCATTTGCAGGATGCTACGCCGGTGCGGTTAGGCCAGGAGTTTGGCGGCTATGCACGGCAGATCGAATTGGGCATTCAACGAGTCCGGCGGGCACAAGAGGCGCTCAGCGAAGTCGCGCTCGGCGGCACCGCGGTCGGCACAGGGCTCAATTGCCACCCGAAATTTCCAGCCAAGGTCATGGCCATCATCTCAAAAGAAACCGGCTGTACCTTTAAGGAAGCGAAAAACCACTTTGAAGCACAGTCCGCGCAGGATTCGTTGGTCGAAGCGAGCGGGGAGTTGAAGACCATCGCCGTGAGCCTCATGAAAATCGCCAACGACATTCGCTGGCTCGGCTCCGGCCCGCGCTGTGGGCTCGGGGAGATCAATCTGCCAGAGACGCAACCAGGCTCGTCCATTATGCCGGGCAAAGTAAACCCGGTGATTGCCGAATCGGTGACGATGGTCTGCGCTCAGGTGATCGGAAACGATGTGACGGTCACAGTAGGAGGGCAGGCGGCCAATTTCGAACTGATCGTGATGTTGCCAGTCATGGCCTACAACGTATTACAATCCATTGAACTCCTCTCGACCGCTTCAGCCAATTTCGCGGTCAAGTGTATTGACGGCATCAAAGCTAACGAGGAGCGTTGCCGAAGCTTGATCGAGGAAAGTCTAGCCATGTGCACGGCCTTGGCTCCGGAGATCGGGTACGAGGCTGCCGCGAAACTCGCCAAAGATGCCTACAAGTCAGGCAAGACCGTGCGCCAGATGGCCAAAGAACAAAAAGTCCTCTCGGACAAACGCCTCACCGAACTACTCGACCCGTGGCGTATGACGATGCCAGGGGGACCTGTGGGTAGTGCGGGGGGGTAAGAGAGCTTTACATCTTTGATTGAAAGTATCCCTTGTGAAAAAACAGCACTTGGTTTTCAGGGACAACACTCGGTCGATCTCTTTCTCCTTATTTGCACTCATTTGTTTTATGACAACAGTACTAAACGCATGCGTGCTCTCAGCGACACGACCATTGTCATCAGAATTGGTTCCGATTGCACCTCTCATAAAGATGGCGTGATACGCTTCTTTTTTCATCCCGCGGAAGTGATCAGGGGTAAGGAGGGAAGCGAAGTCCCCATGGCGGCCTTACCGATAGAAGCCGCCATTCTTCAGCAGTACTTGGAGAAATATTCAAAGTTTGCGACGGCTGTTCTCTCGCCTTCAGCACCGGCACTGGGCTCCTATATTGTTATTTCAAAGACCACGATGAAATCTAACATGTTTGGATCGGTTTCCTGTGGATTCGGTGCGGCAACGCTTTTGTATTGCCTTGCTATGACACTGGTACCAGTTTTACTATTCGATACGATATCCTCATCGACGATCAGTTAAAGAAGGCATATTCTCATGAAATTAAACCAAGAGAATTTGTCTGGTGGGGGAGTCTCCCTTTCTTTTGGGTCAACTATTTAGCTGCTAATTACAAAGAATCATACGAAGCCATTGTTACCCAGCTCTTGGCAGAGGCACATAAAGACGGTTACCTCTAGGGGATACCATCCGACGGCTACAGTCGAATCCTCTTTCAGAAATCTTTGACACTCTAAAACCCTCTATGCTAAAGTCCGCGGAACTGTTGA
>JBDSKU010000338.1:0-3758 GCA_039916745.1 Nitrospiraceae bacterium | reverse complement strand
GAAAAATATCGAGAGCAGATACTGCGCGGTCGCCGGCTTGTCGGCCAGATCTCGCGCTTTTCCCAGCCAATGGAAACATTCTGCTTTCATGCGAATCTGTTCATTGATGCTGACGGCGGGGGGGCCTTGCCGGAAGCGCTGGTTGGCCCGTTCGAGGAGTTTGGCGCCGATGCCTTCGTGATCGAAGAGGATGCGGGCTTTTCGTAGCAGAGAGGGAAGGCGTGGGGAGTAGGGGAGATCTTCTTCAAGCTCATGATGTCCGCGGTAGCGGATGTCGGCCAGACGATCGGCGACACGGACGATCTCGTGGCCGTCGGCCTGTCCTTTCACGAGCGCGATGAGATCGATGTCGCTGTGAGTCGTAATGGCGCGCCGCACGCTGGACCCCACGAGGATCACACTGACGAGATCGCCTCCGCGGCGGCCGCGAACGTGGCGCAAGGCCACCGTGACCAGTTCTTCGAATCCCGGTTCGGTGATGGGGTCCGGTTGTTCCGGCGGTTCCGGCATGGCCAGCAGTTCGGCGTTCAACTCTTCTGACGTAGGAGTGGGATGGGTGACGGGGCTATCCATGATTAGGCTTTCTGTGCGAGCTGAATATGTTTCGGGAGCGATCCCAGCCAATCTTCGAAGGGTTGGTCCGCATCGACGATGATTTCTAATTTGCCATTGGTCAATCGCCGGACAACACCCGGGCTTTCCGGGGATAACGGGATTTCAACCCATTCGCGATTCAGGCCGAGCGAGTCGGTGATCTCAAGGATCCGGCCGATCTGTTTGAACGACACAACCTCTAGTGGCATTGGTGCTCCATGATCTGCGGCATTCTAGATTTCGGTGGGAGAGGAGTCAATGAGCGAGCGATTCAGTCTCCCAACAGGCGGGCCACGATTTCGCCGGCCTGTTCGGTCATGGCGGTGGAGATATCCAGATGGGTGACGGCCCGAAACTTCGTGCCACCGACTGCATTGATCAAGAGCCCTTCCTCTTTCAATGCGGCGACGATCGCAGGGGGCGTGAGGCGGTGGCCGATGACCTCGAACATGACGATATTCGTCTCGACATCCTGAGGGCTGACCTTGACCGCCTGAATCCGTTGCAGCCGCCGAGCCAGTTGTTTGGCGTGAGTATGGTCCGTTTTGAGCCGTGCGACATGGTGTTCCAGCGCATAGATACCTGCGGCGGCCAGGATGCCGGACTGCCGCATCGAACCGCCATACATCCGGCGCAGACGCTTCGCCCGTTCGAAGAGGGCGAGATCGTTCATCATGAGCAGTGAACCGGCCGGCGCGCCCAAACCTTTTGAGAGGCAGACCGACAGGGTATCAAAGTGCTGGGCATAGGAGGCTGGTGGCAAGGTAGTGGCCGCAATGGCATTGAACAACCGTGCTCCGTCCAAATGCATCGGGATGCCATGGGTGGCCGCTACTGCGCGAATGCGTTCAATTGTCGCCAGCGGATAAATCGTTCCGCCGCCGCTGTTATGGGTGTTCTCCAGGCAGATCAGCCCTGTTTGAATGGTGTGTGGGTCTGTGGGGCGGATGGCCGCCTCAACCTGCTCCGCTGAGATGAGACCTCGAGTCCCCGGGACCCAATGGAGTTGGACACCTGCCAGCGCTCCGGCGGCGCCCTGCTCGTAACGGACGATATGTGCGGTTTGCTCCACGATGACTTCTTGACCGGGTTGCGTGTGGAGGCGAATGGCGAGTTGGTTGCCCATGGTACCGGATGGCACGAAGAGCGCGGCCTTTTTCCCGAACATCGCGGCCGCCATCTCCTGGAGGCGATTGACGGTGGGATCTTCGCCGTAAACGTCGTCTCCTACCTCTGCAGCGGCCATGGCTTTTCGCATGGCGTCGGTGGGTTTGGTAACGGTATCGCTGCGCAGGTCGATCATGGCATGTTCGTGAGCACGGTATGAGGTCGTTGGTCGGCGCATTCTAGCAAATTTTCTCCTTGCGTGGGAGAGGCCGTCACGGCAGGATGCCACCCATGGCATGGCTTCGAGACGTGCTCCCTTCGGTGACCGATGCAGAACCGGACGAAGCCGTCCCGGTGGGCTGGGCATTCCTCTATTTCTTCTGTCTCCTCTGCGGGTACTACATACTGCGTCCCGTACGCGATGAGATGGCGATCCAGGGTGGTGTGCAGCACCTGCCGTGGATGATGACTGCCACTTTCGCCACCCTCCTCCTGGTGACGCCTCTGTTTGGATGGCTCTCTGCCCGCGTTCCGCGATATCGGTTGCTTCTGACAGTGTACGCATTTTTCGGCCTTAACTTGCTTCTGTTTTTCGTGGCGATGACGAGCCATCTGTCTCCCCAGTGGGCCGCCCGCATATTCTTCGTTTGGCTGTCGGTGTTCAATTTGTTCGTCGTGTCGGTGTTCTGGAGTTTCATGGCCGATCTGTTTACGCCGACGCAGGGCGTCAGACTTTTCGGCGTGATCGCCGCTGGCGGCAGTATCGGTGCGATGGTCGGTCCGCTACTCACGACCGGGCTCACCTACGTCGTTCCAGTTCCCGCATTGCTGCTCATCTCGGTAGGATTTTTGGTTGCCTGCGGGTTCTGTATCTATCAGTTGGATCGATGGGCGTTGGCGCGATCTTCGGGTCAGATCAGTCGGCAGGGTGAACCGATCGGCGGGAGCATCTGGGCGGGTGTCAGGTTGGCGCTCTCGTCGCCCTATCTTCTGGGCATCTGTCTCTATCTGTTTTTCCTGACGACGACTGCGACGTTCTTGTATCTGGAGCAAATGCGGCTGGTGAGTGAGCAGATTCCCTCCCCGCAAGGGCGTACCCGTTTATTTGCGCTCATCGATTTGGTGGTAAACGTGCTGACATTCCTCGTTCAGATGACCGTCACGAGTCGTATGATCAGTCGGTTTGGGTTGGCATCGGCGCTGGTCGTGCTTCCCGTTGCGAGCGCCGTGGGGTTTAGTCTGATTGCCGTCATGCCGTTCCTCCTCGTCTTTGTGCTCTTTACCATCGTGCGGCGAGTCGGGGAATATGCCATCGCCAAGCCCGCTCGCGAGGTGCTGTTTACGGTGGTGAGTCGGGAGGAGAAATATAAGGCCAAGAACTTTATCGATACCGCGGTCTCGCGCGGAGGCGATGCGACGACGGGGTGGATGGTGAGCGGGGTGAAAGCGTTGGGCGTCACGGCGGGGCAGATGGCCTGGGTTCTGGTTCCGCTGGCCCTGTTCTGGGGATGGGTCGGGTGGCGCGTCGCTCGTGAAGAAGAGACGCGAAGACTTCTGAGGATCTCGGGCGGCTCGGCATAGTCCTGTTTACTGTCAGAAAAAACGCATGTATAGTCTCCCGTTCATTCTGCCGCATGGATCGTGTTGGGTCACGTTTTACGTCTCACGAGGTCAAAATGCCTGAAGTTCCAGTTAAGCTTTACATTGACAAGGTATTGAAAGAATGTCGTAGTTCAGTACGGCCACTTGCGCTACTCTCTGGCCCTGTGAAAGAGAAGGCGCTACGCGCAATGGCAGATCGATTGGCGGCTGACGAAGACATTATTCTGGCGGCGAACGAAAAAGATGTGGATGCGGTCGGGAAGTCTTTTGAAGCCGACGTCATGAAAGATCGGATGAAAGCGGCCGTTGCCCGCTTGCGTATGACGACGGACGATATCAAGGAGATGGTTGAGCGCCTCCGCATGATCGCGGACCTTCCAGACCCGGTCGGTGCTGTGACGTCACGCTGGGAACGACCGGACGGACTACAAGTCAGCCGTGTGCGCGTTCCGATT
>JBDSKU010000337.1:0-4240 GCA_039916745.1 Nitrospiraceae bacterium | reverse complement strand
GGTCTCTGCCCAAAACCCATCTTTGATTCTGGAGGATTTTCAGGCAAAGGAAACGGACGGGTTTCCATCAAATTGGGATCATGAGAATCAGCGAAGTCAGTCCAAGGGGCGGGATGCCTATAAGGTTCAGACCGAGAATGGGGTGAGTTTTTTGGCGGCGAAGGATGCAGGACAGAGAATCAAGAAGAAGAAGATCGATTGGGACCCAAAGGCGTTTCCGGTTCTTACCTGGCGATGGCGCCTGCACAAATCCACAACGGCGGGAACTGAACCGATTGCGGCGATCTACGCCTCCCTGGATACGGATCTCCTGTTCATCCCTGTGTTCACGAAGTATATCTGGAGTGCTTCAAAACCTGAGGGGACGGTGACTGAAGGGGGCATGTTCAGCGGTTCGGAGATCGTGGTGCAAAGCGGCACCAAGGATGTCGGTCAGTGGTTTGAGGAGCGCGTGAACGTCTATGAAGACTTCAAGCGGATTCACCAGCATGAGCCGGCGGCGAAAGCCTGGGGTATTTCGATCATTGCCGGGCCTGGGGTGGAAATCGACTTTGGAACGATGGTTGCCAGTGCCGGCCGCTAAAGAAATGAGTTGTGATTAGCATGGCCGAGCCTAATGCAGGACAAGTTGCACCCCACGCGATGCTCGATATCCTGTTTGGCGTGGCCGTCATGGGAACAGTTGGAACGCTCATCGGGGTCATTATGGGCGGCGGTATATTGCCGCTTGCGAGTGGGGCGGGGCTGGTGCTCGGCGGCGTCATTGGGTTTATGGGGGGGCGGCGCTTCCTGGTGAGTATCTTGGTGGGAACGTTGCTGGGTGGGGCGCTGGCCTGGTTTATCGCCGGTCCGGAGAGAATATCTGTAGGTGCTGGGGCCGGCGCGGCGATGGGTGGATTCCTCGGTGTACAGATCTCGATGCTCTTAGATATGTACGCGGCCAAGAGGGCCGCATCTAAGGCGGCTGATCCCTCCGTGTCACGCACAATTGAAGGAGCCTGAGCCGTCATGGAAGATAGGAAAGTACTTATCGGCTCGATCGTGTTTGTCTTTGGGTCGTTTATCCTGATGGTTGGCCTGTTGGTCTACGAGTCTTACAAGGCGAAGCAGATGAAGGAACTGGTCTTGTCGGTCAAGACCGAGACTCGTCTTGTGCCGAGCCATGTCGCGTCGCAGGACTATTCGATGTATAAAGCAAAGATGGGTGATGAGGGCCGTGAGATGGTGCAGATCCCCGAAGGTCCGTTCATCATGGGCAGTAAAGATGGCGATCCGGACGAAGTGCCGGAGCGGCAAGTGTTTCTCAAAGCGTTCTTTCTAGACAAGAGAGAGGTATCGCAAGAGGAATATGCCCGATTCGCCAAAATGACGAAGCGACCCTTGCCGAAGATCGAGGTGTTTGAAGACGATCAATCCAAGCTGCTGAAGCCAGAGTTTGCGGCGATGAGTATATCGTGGGATGAGGCGTGGGCCTATTGCAAATGGGCGGGAAAGCGCCTGCCCACGGAAGCGGAATGGGAAAAGGCCGGTCGTGGCGAGGGAAAACGGAAGTACGCGTGGGGCGATATATTCGTGACGGGGCAGGCGAATGCTAATGTGGATGGGAGTGAGGATGGCTATCGTTATCTCGCGCCTCCCGGGTCGTTCGAATCCGGGAGAAGCCCCTATGGAGTCTATGACATGACGGGGAACGTCGCGGAATGGGTTGCAGATTCGTACGCTGAGCATTATTACCAGAAGGCGCCCTACCGTGACCCGAAAGGGCCTGATGATGTCGATTTGAAGGTGGTGCGTGGGGGGTCGTGGCGAGAGACTGAACATAACGCCCGGCTTTCCAAACGATTCGCAGCGAAGCATTGGCGGACGGAGATTACGATCGGGTTTCGCTGTGCAAGCGATATGGAGGCTGGCGATAGCCCTGCGGCGTCATAACAGACATGCTCGAAACCAAATTTAAGATTGTGTTCTTGCTTGCCGTTCTCGCGTTTGCGGCACTTCCCATTATGGGAATTATTCGTGGCACGACGCTCACCCCGTTCGAAGCTGCTTCCCCTGATTCCACCGATTCGTCCTCACCGGAGCCGCTGGATCCCTCGCAGGTTTCTCGTGAAGAACCGGTCCTGGAAGAGATGGTTTCGATTCCGGCAGGACCCTTCATTCGCGGGACCGATCGCGGCGGATTCGATGAGAAGCCGCAGCGTACGTTGGTGCTCGATGCGTTTGCGATCGACCGGTACGAAGTCACGAATTTTCAATATCAGCAATTCGTCGACGCGACCGGCCACCGTAAGTCTGGTCCTCCTTCCCGCTACGCCAAGAATATGAGCAGGATGCGCGGTATTAATCAGCCTGTGGTGTATGTGTCATGGGACGATGCGGAGACGTTTTGCTATTGGAAGGGAAAGCGGCTTCCCACTGAGGCGGAGTGGGAGAAGGCGATGCGAGGAACGGATGGCCGTCTCTGGCCCTGGGGCAACGTGGAGCAGCCTAATGGAGCGAATTGGGCCAGGGTGCAGGATGGCTACGATGTCGCCGCGCCGGTCGGTGCCGTTCTGACCGATCAGAGTCCGTATGGCGTCATGGATGGGGCGGGAAACGTCATGGAGTGGGTGGACGACTGGTATGCGGAGACCTACTTCAAGGAAGCGCCTGAACAGAACCCGCAGAGCCCGGAGTCTGGCAACTTTCGGGCGCTTCGCGGGGGAGGATACGCGACCACAGGGGCTGATATTCGTATCACCAGCCGGAGCAAAATGGTTCAGGACTTTCGCGATGAAACTATTGGATTTCGCTGTGCGGTTTCAGGCATAAAATGAGCGTGGAACTGGAGCCTGAAACCATGAGAAATCTACAACAAATCAAAGTGGTAGAGAAGGAGGAACACGGCCAAAATTATATTGACAACCATACCGGCCAAAACTATAATGTCGAACACTTTTGAATTTGCAATCATTGATTTTCCCCTGATATTTCGTGTGCGGCAAAGAATTTTGAATAACATACGAATATCTGTGTGTCAAGAAATTCGCTGAGCTGAATTAGACGCGTATTATTTCCATCAGGAGAAGGAGACACGATGGCAACAGTAGTAGCAGATAGCGAGTTTAAGGTTAAGGTTGGTCGGATGATTTTTTACATTACCTGTGCGGCAGGTTTGTGGTTTTTTTATTGGTTCGCAGGAATTCAGTGCCCCTGCTAGGCGAGGGCCGCTGTGTTTCTGGGATTTCTTGAACGTCTGCAAGTTGTGAGGGAGGGAGTCTCATGGGTCAGGCAATCGTTTATGCGGTAGTGTCGCTCGTTATTTGCGTCTCTTACTTCTTGGCAGTGGATCACTTTTTAATGGACTCTCAGGGGCTGGACTTCTGGTATTTGCTCCGGAAGTAGGTCCTGGGTCTATTTTGTGCTGAGTTGAGTTTGCAGGGAATTGTGGTGAGTCTTTTTCGGAATGCATTAAGGAGGTATCCCATGGGTTTAGTGGCTGGGAAGAAGTTGTTCTCAATCATGGCGCTTTGCGCGATGATTGGCCTTCTCCTGCTCCCCATCGCTGTATCGCTTCCAACACTGGCTATGGGCGCGGATGCGCCTGATGCAGTGAAGAAGGATGGTGAGGCGAAGGTTGAGAAGGGGAGAGACGTCTATTATAAGACGGAGGGTATCGTTGTCGGTGCCCCTGCTCCGAAGACGGTCGATGGTCCTCGGGATTACCCGCGATACAACTTCGAGAGTCGCGTGTTGCTCTGGTTTGCAAATCAGCAGCATCTCTATTATGGAAGTTTTGTGCTCGCGGTTCCGATTTTCTGCATGGTGATTGAGTTCATGGGGGTGGTGACGAAGGATAGGGCGATGGCTAAGCGGTATGACCAGCTCGCCTACGACTTCATTAAGATCAGTCTGACGGCCTATTCGCTGACCGCCATTCTCGGTGGTATTCTGATCTTCACCTTCTTGACTCTGTACCCGGCATTCTTTGGTTACTTATCCAGTATCTTCCGTCCAGTCATGCATATTTATGCATTGATGTTTGTGGCGGAGAGCGGAACTCTCTACATCTATTATTACGGCTGGGACAAGATGAGGGAAGGGTTCCTCAAGTGGATTCACTTGAGCATGTCCGTGATTTTGAACGTGATCGGCACGTTACTCATGTTCTTGGCGAACTCCTGGATCGGTTTCATGATGTCGCCTGCCGGAGTCGATGAGCAGGGGCGTTATCTGGGGAACATCTGGCACGTCATTCATA
>JBDSKU010000336.1:0-4835 GCA_039916745.1 Nitrospiraceae bacterium | reverse complement strand
GCTCCTTCCGGAGCTTTCGTGTTCTTTTCATGCGCAAAATCTTTGGTCCCCTGAGTATCCGGAAGGAGGACAGAGATGTCGTTGTTCGAGAATCCCGCCGTCTTGAGTCTGTCGACGATTCGTTCCGCTTGAGGATAGGCTGTCGCGATACAAAACACTGCTTTGGCCATGTGGTGCTCCTGTATAATAAACAGAGAATTGAGTTTATGGACCTGTCACTTCGAGATTGCTCTCGACATTCTTGACACCGACAACCTTGCCTGCCTTTTTCAGAATACGCTCCCGCTCACCGGCATTCTTCACCGGTCCACGGAGGGTCGCCTTCCCGTTTAGCGTCATGATCTTAATGTTCTGGGCATTCGTCGAGAGTGTTTTGTCTGCCATCAGGGACTTCCGAATGCGGCGAGTCATGTCCACGTCGTGCTTGCTACCTTGAGCTTGATCGATGGGAGTGAGTGTGGAGTGATCCTGATCCCGCACGTTCTTTTCCGTGTTATCAGCCGGAGCCGACGTGGCTGGCATGGTTTCGATGGGGGTGGTGAGAGGTTGTGCGGAGACAAAAGCAGGATCGAGAAACCCTGCGGTAGCGATGATCATCGGAACGACCAGGCTGGCGGTTAATGGCTTCATAGTATTCCTCTGGCTGTGGAATGTTGTGGCATGTCAGGGTAGGCAAACGACCTCGTATACCCCGTCCTGTCATCTAACAATGCCGACGACTGAGAGGTCACCTATATACTTCCATAATAGATGACCTCTCATGTTCGCAGAACTGTGAACGTGGGCGTTATTTGATTTCGTGTATTTTGCCGGTCATGGCATCCACATAGACTTTATGAGTTTTCTTCCCGTCCACGATTTCAATCTTGTAGACGACGCGGCCGTCATCTTTCCCCATATCCACTTCAACCGTTTTGCCGGGCTTTGCCGCCTCCGCGGTTTTAATCGCGTCGACCATGCTGACGGTGGCTTTTTCACTGAGCGCTCTATCGGTTTCGAACATTGCCCAAGCCGGGGCAACCGTCGCACCGAACACAAGCGTCAATCCAACCGCGACGATTTCCTTTTTCATGGAGTTTCTCCTTTATTGGAATGTGTGAGATCACTGAATAAGAATGCTTACTGGCATTATGAAGGGGTGACCAGCCACGGTCTGGTCAGAATTGCTCAGGTTGGAAAAAAACTTACACAGCAGAGGCCATGATTCTGCCTCCGCGGCAAGATCAGCTTTCGGAAGATGAATTATCCGTACAGGACGCGAATGAGGAACGAGGCCATCCCGCAAGCGCAGAACAGCCTCGACTCCGTCAACCGTTGCGCAGGTGCCTTCACACCCTTCGCGGTTTCCTGGTAAGAATCACACCTTCTTCGAGCCGGCTAGCCGATCGTGCTCTCGCTGCATGGCCGTGCGCCCGGCTTCGATCGCCTCGGTCACGACCCCCTGCTTGTCTTTGATGAATTCGCGGCCCTTATCCACCACCTGGTCCAAGGCCCGGGTCGCCGTGTCGGTTAACTCATGAATATTATCTCCGGCTCGCCGCGCATACCCTCGCAACTGATCACGTGACTCACGACCGGACTGCGGCGCCAGCAACAGCGCCATCGCTGCACCCAATAACCCTCCGCCCACAAACGCCAATCCCACGGATCCCAATGAACAGCCTCTGTCATTTCCCATTATGCGTCTCTCCTTCTCGGTGAATGCGTGACTTGACGACGGTCGTCGTCGCCTTCAACCCAGCCACCATGCTGGCCAGACTGACCAGCAACGACCGGCTCGTCCCCCCGACCATCTCATGAACCCGCTGCACGGTATCGCCCAGCGCACCAGCCGCATGCAGCAGCACGGCTGCATGCTCGACGCCTCCCTGCGCCTGCGCGATGAGCGCATTCAGGTTCTCAGTCGTTGCCCGCACCTCTTTGAGCAACAACGGCAACTCGACATTCATATGGGCCAACAGATGCTCTGATTCCGCTACCGGCCTCCTGAGCTGTCTCAACAGCGGAACCAATGCGTTGGCTAGCACGACTAACGCCCCTGCCCCCACACAGAGGGCGATCTCAACAATCATCACGCGCCTCCTCCGCTATGCGGCCCTGCCAGATGAGGGTCCTTCACACCCCAGCTCATCGAAGGACACCGAATACCCAGAGGACGACGAGCAAGGTGAACGGCACTCCTAGGAGCCAAAGAATAAATGCCTTTCCCATGGTGCACCTTCTTTCCGCCCAATCAGCGACTCGGGCGTTGAGATTTTGATTCAGAACCTAGATCCTTCAAAAGACTGGACAGATCCTCAGCATGTTCTTCTTCTTGCGCGAGAATCTTCTCCAACACCTTACGGGTCGTGGGATCATCCGTGCCGACATAGGTGATCATTTCTCGATAGCTGTCGATCGCAATCCGTTCGGCAATCAGATCTTCCGTAATCATCTCCGCCAACGACTCGCCTTCGACATATTCCGAATGGCTCCGGTCCAAAATTCCTTCAGGGGACAGGTTCGGCTCGCCTCCCAGTTGAACAATGCGTTCGGCCAACTGGTCGGCATGGGCTTGCTCTTCGGTCGCATGCTGGAGGAACTCGCCTTTTACGCTGAGGGAGCTGATCCCTTTGGCCATGAAGTAATGGCGCTTATAGCGAAGCACGCAGACGATTTCTGTGGCGAGGGCTTCGTTCAGCAACTTGATCACGGTCTCCACTTTGGCCTTGTAGCCAGCTGTCATGGCACCGTCCTCGATCCCTTGTCGGGCCCGAGCCCGGAGCGTCTTCACATCGGTCAGACCGATGGCTTCTTTCACGATGCCTTCCTTTCGGGACGCGCGCGTCGCTGCACTGTCAGGTTGCACCGTTGTCGATGTGGCTTCTTTGATCGCTGCGGTGTCTTTCACGATTCTCTCCTTTCGGGGAATACCCCGTTTCGAGTATTCCGATTACGAGTCAGCCCGAAGCCTTCCTGTCATCCCCGGGCGGCTGCGACGAACGCAGGCTCACAGACCTGCAACCGCTTCTCCACTGACGTCCAATCGATGTTGGAAAAGAACGCCTCGATGTAGGTGGCCCTCTCCGAAGGCTTATAATCGAGCAAAAAGGCATGTTCCCACACATCCATAACGAGGATGGGAATGAACCCCGCCACATGCCCATGTTCATGGAGGCTGATCCAATGGTTGGAAAGACGGTGGCTCGCCGGATTCAGAGAGCAGACCGCCCACCCGACCCCACGCAACATACCTACGGCATGAAAGTCCGCCTTCCAGAGCTCCACGCTCCCGTAACTGTTCTCTGCTGCTTGGGCAAATACAGAATGGTCGGCCGGCCGATCCGAGCCCCCTTGCATCAAGTTGCCGAAGTAATGCTCGTGAAGGACCATTCCGTTATATTCAAATCCCAGCCGTCTGGTCAGTTCGGAGTAGGCCGGCATTTCCTCGTGATCCACCTTGCCATCCTTTACAAGGGCAAAAATATGTTCCGTCAACTCATTGGTGGCGGTCACATACCCCTTATACAAGCCCATATGCATGTCCATCGTCTGGTCGGATATCCCTCTCAGCCCATGCAAATCAAACATGTGGGGTTTATACGTTTCAGGGGCCTTCATCATGATGTCTTCCTCCTAGCATACATTTTGGATACGCCTGCACTCGTGCAATCCGATCATCGGTCGCGGGATGCGTCGCGAAGAACCCTCCGTTCTCCGCACCTTCGGTCTATATCCGCCACATCAACGTGGCCGACATGTTCCGTTCGCCGACGTGCCCGGTGATCCGGGCAGCGTCTGGAAGCTGTGCTTCCGATGGCCCGCCAGGACGAGGGCCAGGCACAGCGCAGGAGCAACGGGACGCCATGAGGTAGCGGATTGGCTCGGTGGCATCAATGTGTTGTTCCCCATTGCTCAGGTCCTCTCTTTCATCGTGAGGTCGTTCGTTAATCTCTCGTGAATCGCATCCATTCAGCGGGGCTGCTTCCCCCAGCATTGTGGCCCCGGTTGTTGCTGCCACCGGTCCGTCTCTTTTATAAACGCATCATTTTTCCCGCCATCCCGCGCCTGAACTGTGCCGATGAACTTGTCGTCATTGCCTTCGATTTGTTTCACGTTGTCATCGGTACACTTGCCATAGCTGTTTCAGTTCGCCTTTGAACTGCATCCATTTCTCTTTGAGTTGATCCGCGTTCATACGGTCTCCCTCCCCTTGAGCGGTTCTCTCGATCTAGCCCCGTCATTCATGATCTTCTCTATGCAAGTGAGTATGGCAAGAAGACCGGCAGTAGTCTGGTCAAAATTGCTCAGATAGGGAGCATGAATCCGATCGCAGCGTGGCGCGCATACCGATTGGGCGATTCGAATGGAATTCGAGATTTCACGCTTCCAGACAGGTTGGCACTCGAGGCGGGCAGGATGGATGAACGCTGATCTGGTTCATCTGGTCAGTTTCGTACTTCCCGCTCACACCAATGCTGACGGTCTGTGGAGTCTTGAGACCGCCGGGTGCTTCAGCAAGCCGACATGGTGCCGCCTTCTTCTAGCTGAGGGGGATGGCGAGGGAGCATGTCAGACGCTGGTCTTTGTATGGCGAGAAGACAGCGCATGGTCTGGCCACTATTGTTTCGTGACGAACCATGCCATGAATTGTGGCGTATCCCTCTCCGTTAACTACCCGCGGCCTGTATTGTGACCTCAACCGAATGTTCCTGCCGATCGTCCACAAGAGGAATCGCCTGATCTAATTGCTGGACACCATCGACCGTCACGCGCGTCACGCCGTTCCCAGCCCTAACGTGCGAGACAGTGATATGGTAGCGCGTGTCCCGGTATCGGTAGTGCAAGGTGAACTC
>JBDSKU010000335.1:0-9341 GCA_039916745.1 Nitrospiraceae bacterium | reverse complement strand
CGGTGCGGCACGATATCGAGCCCCAGCTTCTTCATCTGCTCGATCTCGTTCTGACCTGGCGACACGATCACGGCGATATCGGTCGTGCAGATCACGTCCAATCGTGCGCGGATCTCACGGATGCGATCTGGATCAGACGTTTCGCCGTAGGTCGTCAGCTTGGTCAATTCCTGTTCGACCCGCACCCGTTCGGCTTGCCAGTGCTTTTGCACCTTGTCGTGCATCCGTAGCGCCGTGGCCTTATCGATAGAGATGACCATCGCCTTCCCCTGGAAGCCGCGCCCAAGAAAATGCTGCACAATATCCTTGGCGATCGTCTCCAATCGTTCGTCGCGGGTGATGAGCTGATATTGCCGACCCAGCTCACGCTCCAGCCGCTTCTCTTGCTCCTCGTCCAGCTCAGCGGCCTCGATCAGGTTGTAGATATCCTCGTTAAGATGTGGATTCTCTAATCGGAGTTCGGGCGTCCGGTTTTCATAGAACAGCGGAACGGTGGCCTTATCCTCAACAGATTGCTGGAAGTCATAGATGGACACGTACTCGCCGAACACTTCACGAGTCCGTTCCTCCCCGGCAATCAGCGGGGTCCCGGTGAAGGCCAGAAACAATGCGCGGGGCAAAGCCGACCGCATGTTCATTGCCAAGGTGTCGTATTGGCTGCGGTGCGCTTCGTCGGTGAGCACAATCACGTCGGGCCGGTCGCAGAGCAGTTCAGGAGTTTGGAACTTGTGAATCAGGGTGAAGATATACCGGTGGTTCTCGCCGAGCAGCTGGCGCAGCTGTGCGCCACTTTGTGCATGGCACAGGTCGCTTTCAGTCTCACTGACTGCGCCACAGGCTTTGAAGGTCTGGGCAATCTGGTCGTCGAGCTCGATGCGATCCGTCACCACGACAAACGTCCAGTTGCCGGGAACTTTGCGAAGAATCTTCTGGGCAAAAAACACCATCGCCAGACTCTTGCCAGAGCCCTGCGTTTGCCAAAACACACCGCCGCGCCCATGGCCCTGCTTCCGTGCAGCGAGAGTAGCCGCAATCGCATTGTTCACACCGAGAAACTGGTGATTCTGGCCCAACACTTTCACGAGCCCGGCTTTGTGTTCAGAGAAGAGCGTGAAGTTCTCGAGCAGGTCGAACAGACGCGAAGGCTCACACGTCCCTCGCAACATAACTTCAAGAGAAACGCGGCGTGGTTCATCCTCACGTTCGATTCGCTTCCACTCAAAGAACCGTTCCCAATTAGCCGTGAGCGAGCCCACGTGGCTTTCCGTGCCATTGGAAGCGATCATGAGCCCGTTGAACCAGAAAAGCTGAGGGATGTCTGCCTTGTAACAGGTGAGGTTGTCGTCAAACGCCTGCTTTGATGGCATGCCGGGCTTCTTCAACTCAATCACGACAATGGGTAGACCATTTACGAAGCCGACGAGGTCAGGCCGACGGGTGTAGAGCGCGCCCGTGATGCTGAATTGGCTGACAAGTAACAGGTCGCTGGCAGCAGGATTCTCCCAATCGATGACGCGAACGCGCTCGGTCTTCTGTCCGCCACCTTTGGTGTCTCTGACAGAAACCGGAATCCCTTCTTTCAGAAGCTCGTACACCTCGCGATTCGCAGCCGCCAGGCTCATCACCGAACGGTCGCGGGTCAATTGATCAATGGCTCCCGAAAGGGCTTCGGGTGGGAGGGAAGGATTTAGACGCTCAAGGGCGGCACGAAGGCGCGGAACCAAGACCGCCTCGCCTTTAGTCTCCCGGCCAAGTGTGCCGCCAACACCAAAGACTTCTTCCAGTGCAGATACGGTCTCCCAGCCCATCTCGGCGAAGAGCTGGATCGCAGGTTGTTCAACGAGAGAGTCTTCAGAGTAGGCGTGGCTCATCTACTGCACCCCCTATTTTGTGGGCGACAGGAGGTGGCTCGCCTACCCGCACTCTTGATCTGAGCCATGAGATCACGGTAACTTTTACGACGGTCTTGAGTGATCGCATAAGGATTGATCCACGGCAAAGCGTCCTCGTACTTGTTGATAAAATCCTCTGCCGTTGCCGCTGTTGTGGCACTCTGAAACAACTGCAATAGCTCCCGAGCTAGCAAGGGTTCGACGGGTCGGCACCGGGCGCGAAACCGGCTAGCAAGTTTGGCTGCAGCAGTCGAGCGTTCAGTCTGATTGACTGCCTTACCAAGTTCCGTTAACGAAGAAGGAGCCTTTTCCTCACTTCCGGCAAGGAGTGGCGCCCGATCCGAATAACGAAACGGCCGCGCAGTTTTGTCCCACCGGAGTTCCACTAACAAAGGGCCATTAGGACCGAGGTGGGTCACTCGTTTCACCGGTGGCGTAATTAAGAGAAGTCGACACCCTTTCGGTCCACCTTGAACAAAGGCCATTATGTCGCCATCTTTCACCTGGCAATGCCTTGGGTGGAGCAAGTTTCTTTGGTGACATCCAGTACAACCAAAGCTACCAAATTCCCAGAACGGGTCATCTCGCCCGTCGTTCTTACCGGGCTGACGCAAGAAGACGATGAACAATCGGCCACTCATGTATCCGGATTGTTCGCCGCGACTAACTCCGGTGTTTTTGACAGAAACCATTGGTAGAACCGCTCGGCATCCAGAAACGCTGGCAACCGAACGCTCCTTTGGATATAGCCGTCTTTAATGTCGAGTCCTCCCCACAGAGCGAGCAGGTCACGCCGAACGCGATAAGCTCGGTCCCGGTATTCACCAATCGGGATGCACCGACGCAGGCGGCCTGACACCCCTGGGTACGCCCGCACCACAACGTCATCTGCGCGGGGTTCGCGACGCGTATGCGCGTTTTCCATCCAGCGTTCCGGCAATACCTCGTGGGCAGGGACTATCTCGTTGATCACGTAAAGTCCGATCAATGCATACACCAAGGACATGTCCGTATCGCGTACTGGCCTCAGCGCGGCGAAGAATGCGAGCAGATCACCGGCCTTCAGATTCGCAATGCGTCTCCCCCGCTGGCCCTGATCTCCATATGTGAGATAGTCGAAGTCCGGGTCTAGGTGTGTGGGACGGCCGTTCAATTGTTCTGGAAGCCGCGCACCAAAACGCTTTACGATCGGAGCAAACTCATTGTAATGACGGACGAGTCCCGAACGGAATGGTCTAGCCTCCGTGATCGTGACGTAGGCAAACTCGCCTGTATCCCGCCGCATTGGCGCATTCCAGGCACCATCTGTCGAATCAATTCCGACTCTGACCAATAAGCCGTTCATGAAGATTGGCTGTGTGAACATCCACAACCTAGCTTTTGCATGCGCTGAATGGTTAGTTGCAAATCAGTTGGTCCTCGGTGTAGGCGAGGGATATCTCAGACGTCGGATTGATAAAATGGAGTCTTATCCACGATTGCTGCTTGAACTTTCTCGCGGAGGCAATCCTTCAAGTCTCCTTCCCGCTCAAGGAGTCGAACAATCTCCTGAAGCGTACAAAGGCTCACAACCATTCTAGAAAGTGACTCTTTGCATGTTGCAACAGCAGGTTCTGTGTAATCAGAATATGAGATGAGAATTCCTCTGGCGCAATTCCGATTAAAAACACGAACCAAATGTTGTGAGACTTCCCCCGTGCCAAGCGGCTTGTCCCACCATTTCATCTCAACAAGGTAAATGTCTCCATCCAACGAGATCACACCGTCAATTTGTTCAATAACACCTTCTCCTGCGTCTCCCACACGTTGAAAAGCTTCGCGAACAAGTATGCCGTGAAGATCAAATAGTCGGTTGAGCACGCCCTCCAACTTCTTCCCGCGAAGTTGCCGATTACTCTCAGAGAAAAGAGAATAGAGGTCCCGCTTTACTTCGTCGAGCTTCGTACGCTTCTTGTTTACTTCACCGGCCTTGCGTTTCTCCGCCTCCATACGCTTTTGCCGCTCAGCCTCTTGTTCCTGGCGCATACGGCCAAACGAATCTTTCACATCGATAACCCGACGTATTTCAGCAACTAAACCCTTTGCCTTGAGTTGATTCTCAGGCCAACACGTAGAAAAATCCTCAAATTCCACCACACGCTTCAGCACTTCGCGGCGCTGCCGCAGTGTGGCATCTCCGCCGTCGTTCAGACGCACCAGGATTGTCCTGACGATCTCGTACTTATTGATCCCTGCCTTAGCTGTTTCAACCCGAGTACGGATGTCGGTCAGGAGAGAGCTAGGTACCCCAGCACCGTGAAAGAACGTCACAACGTCCTTCTTGCTTCTAAATAGCAAGGGAATCGTGTCCACTAATAAGCTCAGTAGCTCTGGCGGATAGTGATGGGGAATATTCATGATGTCCCTAGCTAATTGTCTCAGTAAGTTGCCCCAATAGCAGTCGCGGGTGCAGCAGGTCGCGGGTGCGGCGGAGGTTCTGGATTTGGCGTGAATACCCAAGCACAGCGGCACTCATCGGCTTAACAAGCGCATCAAACCGCGCAAGCACCTCGAGTGGCGGCGACGGCACGGGATGGGATTTTAGTTGTGGGCCGGTCCAGCTTGGGAAGGTTGATCCGCTAGTCTGGCCGAGAAGTGTTGGAAGTTGATTCTCGAAGAGCCGCTCGATGAAGCATTGATACTTGCTGCTGATTCCGCAGACACCGCGACCAAGACAATACATGCCATCACTCTTTACGTATTTGCCGGTCGTCGAACCTCTGACGCAGACAACAAGGTCGCCTTCTTTGCAGAACTTGGTGGGTTCGGTTGTCCACTTCACCCGCTTTGTGAACCGATCACCAAATTCCACCGGTCCATTCACCAGCGGCGTGCCATTTTCATCTTCATTGTAGGTGTCACCTTTGGGCGAAAGCCCCATCGTAACCGTGGCAAGTGCTCCCAGCGGCTTCACCTCCCAGCCCTGAGGGATGGGGCCGAGGGAGGAGGGAACCATTTTGACTTTGTCGTGGCCGGGAAAACGGAAGTGGACGAACCACTCGCGGTAGAGGGAGCGGGCCATCTCTTCCAGAATCTTGATGCGCCGCTGGTTGTTCTCAATCAGTTCGTCGTAGGCCGATAGGATGGCCCCGATTCTGCGTTGGACAGAGAGCGGGGGATGGGGCGCTTCGAAGTCCTCAATCGTCGTCTTTGTTAAGGCTTCTCGCGTTGCGCCTCCTTGAGCGAGCGCCAGCAGTCGACTCTTATAGTGCGGGCTGTTGATGCAATACATGACGAAGCGGGGATCGGCGACTTCGGGACGAACACGAACAATCGCTACGTGCTGATTAACTCGTGCAGGTAGAAACCTTGGATTTGCCAAGCAACACCGAGCAACAGAGGCACCAGTGATATTTAGGAGGATGTCGTCCTTTTGAACCGTAACGTTGTCGAGTTCTGCAGCCTGCTCGTCATCGATATGTGCAAGGCCTTCTTCGGTAAAGCTAAAGTCGTAGATATTGAGACTGCGGATGAATGTGATGCCTTCCACCTTGTATCCATTTTTCCCACCTCGCGGCGTCGCACCACTCCCGATTTTCGAGGTGATGTCTTTCAGCCGTTTGAGCGGCCACTTACTCATATTCACAGCCATCGTCAGGTCTCTAAAATCTCCGCTACGTTCACGGCGATCCTCTGCTCAATCTTACGAGCCTGGGCATTCAGCGCTTCAAGTTCCTCATTGAGGGTTTCGAGCTGCTCCTTGAAATCCTCGTCGCTCACGTCTTCGCCTGGAGCGACGCCAACATAGCGACCAGGATTGAGTGACCAGCCCTGCGCTTCGATCTCCTTGATCGTGGCGGCCTTGCACAGGCCAGACACATCGGCAAACTTCAGTTTCTTGCCGAAGACTTCCCTGAGCTTGGCTTCTGCCTCTGCGCCACCAAGCGTGAAGTCTGGCTGCTCGCCTCGATAGAGCCGGACGACATTGGCTAAGAATCCGATCTGGCCTTCGGTCCAGTCGCGATGGGCTCGGTCCACTTGGCGATAGATATGCCGCGCATCGAGAAAAAGCACTTTGTCGGCTCGCGGGGTTCGATGCTTCCCTCTATCGAGGAACCAGAGGGTGCAAGGCAGCGTGACTGTATAGAATGTGTTCGGCCCGACGGCAACCATCACATCGACGGCGCGATCTTCGATGAGCTGCTTCCGGATCTCCTGCTCGGATGAGCGGGCGTCGGAAGCGGAGTTCGCCATGACGAATCCGGCACGCCCGCTCGCGTTTAATGTCGAATAGAAGAGCTGAATCCAAAGATAATTGGCATTGTCTGTACGCGGCAGGCCGAAGGGATACCGGCGGCCCTTGCCCACCTCGGCTTCCAGCCGTTCCTTATCGACCGCATTCACATTGAACGGTGGATTGGCGAGAACGAAGTCGAACCGTCCCGTGCTGTTGTGCAGATCGTCGTAGTAGGTGATGGCTTCCTTGATATCCCCTTCGAGGCCGTGCATGGCCAAGTTCATGCGG
Organism: Nitrospiraceae bacterium; assembly: GCA_039916745.1. GTDB lineage: Bacteria > Nitrospirota > Nitrospiria > Nitrospirales > Nitrospiraceae > Palsa-1315. Next base: position 2,945 of record JBDSKU010000335.1, on the reverse strand, counting down.
CAGAGAGCGAGGGTGGCGGCGACCTTCTCTTGTCCATGGATGGCCAGTTCTGATGACGGGTTCTTTTTGTGTTCGGCCACGAAGCGGGCGCTCTGGACGAACATGCCGCCAGAACCGCAAGCCGGATCGAGAATGCGGCCATGGTATGGCTCCAACACTTCTACCAGGAAACGCACGATACTGACGGGGGTGTAGAACTCACCTCCCTTTTGGCCTTCCGTTTTGGCAAATTCGCCGAGGAAGTATTCGTAGATACGGCCGAAGGCGTCGTAGTTGATGGTGGCGGGGATCTCTGAAACGCGCTTGAGCAGTTCTTTCAGCAGCGTGCTGGTGAAGATTTCGTAGGTCTTGGGCAGCACACCGGCGATCTGGGTATTGTGCTTCTCAATGTCGCGCATGGCTTCATTGATGGCCTTGCCGACATTGGCGCCTTCCGGAAGATGCAGGAGCTTCTCGAATCGGGCATTCGGCGTGAGATAGAGCACCCCTTCGGCATGGTAGGCCGCTGGTTCGTCGACGCGCGAGCCGCGCCGTAATGACGTGGCGATCTTCTCCAAACCAGCCCGAATTTTCGCAAAGCGCACATCGATAAAACGCAGGAAAATCAGGCCGAGGACAGGGCTTGAATATTGCGCCGCGTTGAGGCCGCTGTTGGCCCGCAACTGATCGGCGGCATCCCAGAGGCGCTTTTCGAGTGCGTCTGTCGCCGTGTCTTTTTCTGAAGGAGCGACCCAGAGCATAGACTTAGACCCAGTACCAAACCGTGAGGCAGGCAGCAGAATACCTTTTTCCTCCTGATAAAGCACCCCAACTAGGGAGGCGAAGAGAATCAAATAGACAAGTTGCCGACGATAGCGCAGGACGGGAGAATTGAAAGAATGCGCTGATTAGTGGGGGTACCAGACGTTTGTAGACCGCCAGGCCAAGCTACCATGCAATAAACTTAAGGCAAAGAACAACTATCGTGGCCGCAGACTCAGTACATAGTCACTAGCTACAGGCTACTAGTCAGTATGAAACCGAAGATTGCTATTTACAATACAACTTCAAAACCCAAGGGATACAACTTTAGTGCATAGGATACAACTTTAGTACATTTCGACAGGGGCAGGACTGAAGAGAGCGAGCTACTTCACTTTGGAAAAATCAGCGGCGACTCTCGCCTCTTTTCCATCCTGAAAATTCACGACGAACAGGGAGGCCGCCTGGGGATCAAACTTTTCATAGGCGAACAATGCGGTAAAGCGCGACCGGTAGGCCGGCCCGCTGCCTTCATTCTTTCGACCACGTTCGGCTTTGGCAATATCGATGGGCTTGATCTTCTTGGAGCCCTGTTGCAACTCGATCAAGGCACCCTCTGCAAAGTACTCGTCATCGCCACAGAGCTGAACTTCAATTTCCATATTGGGCATGTCCACGACTTTCTTGATGAACTCGTCAGGCATGCGCACATCCATCTTCCGCTTCTTGGACTCGGCCGCTTCCTGTCGGCCAAAGGCTTCGAGTCGATAGCGCTTGGTCCGGAGGATGGCACTGGCTCCACAGGGATCTTTCTCTGGATCGGCGCCCACCCGCGTCACCAGGGAAGCTTGCTGAAGGACTTTTTTGACGTCCTCCGGGCTATTGGCCTTCTCCATCGGCGCCCTCCCGGCTTCCAAGGCCTTCTGCGCCTCTTCCGCGGAGAGCTTCACGTCGATCGCCAGAATTGGCTGGACGCCGACGACCGTCAGCAGGCCCACGACAACACAAGTGACAACGCCACCAACCCGCGCTACTGATGTCAGGCATCGCACGTTCATAACTCCCTCCGTAAACAAGACAACGAATGATGGGGCGGCATTGTACGGAAACCCTTACCCCTTTGCAATCAGATCGAGAAACGAGCCCAATTGGCATAGGGCTTGGCAACATACAGTTCCTCAAGATCGACCGGCATGCTTACGCCGGCTTGCCTCAGCAACTGGGCAACCAGACGAAGCGGCAGGCCAACCACGGTGGGGAAATCGCCAGTCATGGAATCGATCAGGTCTCCGCCTGCTCCCTGGATCGAATAGGCGCCGGCCTTCCCCAAACTTTCTCCGGTCGCCAGATAGCGCTCATGCACTCGTTCATCGAAGGGCTTCATCCGAACAACCGTTGCGGATAGTGCGACCACGTCCATCGCACGAGCTGAACAGACCAGCGCAACCGCCGTGAGGACTCGATGGTCACGGCCGGCCAGGCACCGGAGCATCGCTCGGGCCGCCACAAGATCAGCAGGCTTCCCGAGCACGTGATGATCCAGCTCAATGACCGTGTCGCTCCCCAGCACGATCGCCTCCGGCTCGAGCCTCGCGACCGATTGAGCTTTGCCCTGCGCGAAGGACTGTACCTGCTCAATCGCGGTCAGACCAGGCACCAGCCGCTCCTCGAACGATGGACTTATGACGTCGAAGGGGATGCCCAGCAACACGAGCAACTCGCGACGGCGCGGAGAGGTTGAAGCCAGGATGAGTGACATCTACAACGCCGAAGAGGGCTCGATAGAGGCCAGGGGTTCGAGCGAGATCTGCTCAGGGCCTTCCTCAAGACTCATACAGGTCATGCGAAAATCAGCGAGCACTTGCTCCACGTCGGCGACCGACGAGACCCGGACCATATTGGCCCGAAGTGAGGCGGCATGAGGGAACCCTTTGCAGTACCACCCCAGGTGTTTACGCATCCGCCGAAATTGCCCCGTCCCGCTCACCGCTTCGAACCGTCTGGCATGATCGAGCAACATTTCGAAACGCACCTCCAGTGGCGGCACCACCGGTTCAGGCCCCCGGCCTGACAGCTGCTGCTGAAGCACGATTCGCGCGTCCTCTTTCTGCCGAAAGAACCAAGGGGCCCCGAGTACGGCTCGTCCGACCAACACCCCATCGACTCCGGTATCCCGCACACGACGGACCACGTCCTGGAGACTG
>JBDSKU010000334.1:0-7080 GCA_039916745.1 Nitrospiraceae bacterium | reverse complement strand
ATTACGCAGTCGGTTACGAGCAGCCCAGCCCTCGATGGTGTGTCTGGACGTCGACCAGACTGTAATTGAGGTGAGTGGCGGGGAGAGCGCTCTGCTTCATGTTGCTGCCGACGCTCTCGCGTATGTGATCTATACCTCGGGGTCCACGGGGAGACCCAAGGGGACAATGATCGCACACCGATCGCTGGTGAACTTCGCTCTCGCCTTTGCGGCTGAGTGCCGCATGTCCCACAGCGATCGTGTGTTGCACATGGCCACCATCAGTTTTGACGCTGCTGTACTCGAAATCTTCCCGTGCCTGGTGACAGGTGCGACCTTGGTGCTTCGAGTGGATGCCCCTCCAGGGACTCCTGTCGAGTTCATGCAGCTCTGTACACAGAATCGGGTCACAACGGTCTTCTTGCCCACCGCGTACTGGCATCATCTTGTACAAGAGTGGGCAGCCGACCATGTGATGATCCCGGCTTCACTGCAGAGAATGATTATCGGGGGGGAGAAAGCGTTATGGCCGGTCTGCGCGCGTTGGTTTGCCTTAGCAGGAACGCGTGTTCGATTGTTCAATGCCTACGGTCCGACGGAAACGACGGTGGCGGCGACGATGGTGAATCTCTCCGCTCTCTGGGAAGACCATACGCTTGGCACGGAGGTGCCTGTCGGTCGTCCCTTTCGAAACATGCGGATATATGTGTTGGATCGCCAAGGGAATCCTGTTCCCGTCGGAGCCGTCGGCGAGCTCTACATTGCCGGTGCTGGGGTTGGCCAGGGGTACCTTCACCAACCTGACCTGAGCGCAGCATCGTTCATGGCCGATCCCTTTGTCCCGGATGATCGCATGTACAAGACCGGCGACCTGGGGAGGTGCCGCCGCGACGGCCAGCTTCTCTGTCTGGGCCGCGTCGATGAGCAGGTGAAGTTGAGGGGATTCCGCATCGAGCCCGGTGAGATCGAGGCGGCCCTTATGGCGATTCCAGGGGTTCGGGCCGCGGCGGTGGTGTTGCGCGAGATTCCATCACGTGGCCTGGCGCTTGTGGCCTATGTGACCACTGCTGTGAATGCAGATTTGTCTGACCGGGAAATCCTGAGCGGACTGAGAAGAAGCTTGCCGCACTATATGGTGCCGGCTGCCTGTGTTGTGCTTGACTCACTGCCCTATGGCACAAGCGGGAAAGTCGATCGGCGGCGGTTGCCTATTCCGGCTCTCGTCTCTATTGATCAGGCGATCGTCCGCGTGGCTCCGCGCGACCAGATTGAACTCAGCCTTATGGAAATTTGGGCAGATGTGCTCGGTGCACGTCCCGCCAGTGTTCATGACAACTTTTTTGACTTGAGTGGACATTCCTTACTTGCCACACAGGTCATTTCGCGCATAAAGGAAATGTTTCTCGTCGAGCTTCCACTCAGGACCATCTTTGACTCTCCAACCGTTGCGCAACTGGCCGAACACCTCCGAGTTGAACAGCAACGAGGAGTTGGACGTGCAGCGCTGCCACCAATTGTTGTCGTGTCCCGTACTGAGCCGCTCCCGCTGTCATATTCTCAGCAACGGAGGTGGGTCATGTATCAACTCGCTCCTGAAGGGACTGCGTATAACATGCCGTTTGCCTCGAGGCAGACCGGTCCCTTGAATAAGCAGTGGTTGCGTCAGACCATTGGGTCCGTCACACGGCGGCACGAAGCGTTCCGCACGACATTTCGAATGACTGAAAGCGGACCGGTTCAGATTGTGGCGGAGTGGCAGCCTCCACATTGGGTTGAGATAAACCTCCGAGGCCTGCCTCGGGAGCAACGGCTGGATGAGGCTATTCGGCTTGTTGAGGAAGAGGCCCGGACTCCGTTCGATTTAGAACAGGGGCCTGTCGCTCGGTTCCTTTTGATTCAACTCGATGTGGAAGACCATATTCTCGTGATGAGCCTACACCACATCATCGGGGATCAGTGGTCGTTCGGCGTGATCGGCCAAGAATTTGCGGCTCATTACAACGCCCTGAGTCAGGGCCGTCCGATTCAGGAAGATCCCTTTCCAATCCAATATGCCGACTTTGCTGCATGGCAGCGACGATGTCTCACCGACGACACGCTCCGTCCTCAACTCGAGTATTGGCGTAAACAGCTTTCGAATCTGCCGGTGTTGTCTCTTCCGACTGATCTTCCTCGTCCATCCGCGCAAACCTATGCAGGCTCCTATTGCGCCTGGGATTTGCCGTCGTCTCTCATTGATCGGTTGAAAACGTTCAGTGCGCATCGGCGCGTGACGTCGTTCATGACATTACTCGCCTGCTTTGAGGTCTTATTAAGTCGATGGTCCGGGCAGGTAGATTTTGCCGTGGGTGCTCCGATCGCGAACCGGACCCAAGTGATGACCGAGTACTTGGTCGGCACGTTCGTGAACACCTTAGTGCTGCGGGCGGATCTCTCGGACGATCCCACGTTTGAAGAGCTGGTTATGCGTGTCCGTAACACGGCGCTCGGTGCCTATACGAATCAAGACTTTCCATTTGAAAAATTGGTCGAAACGCTCCACGTCAGCCGCGATTCGAGCTATGCCCCTCTGGTGCAGGTGCTGTTTAACGTTGCCAATGCGCCGATTGGAGAGGTGGATCTTAACGGGCTCTCTTGGGTTCCGCTGAATGTCGATACCGGCTCAGCACAGTTCGATCTGAGTCTCACGGTCGAAACGGAAGTATCGAAGAAGGTCTACCTGTCATTCAGTACGGACCTCTTTACTCGCCAGACGGCTGAAAGAATGCTCGGTCATTTTGGCGTATTGTTTCTGCAGGCATTGGCACATCCGGGTGTTCGAGTGTCTGAGTTGTCCATGCTGAGTCCTGCCGAAGACAAGCAGCTGCGGACGGAATGGAATAACACAGAGGCAGACTATCCGCACGGACAATGTTTCTCGGAACTCTTCGAGACTCAGGCTGCTCAGACGCCGGATGCTGTTGCCGTGTCGATGGAAGGGCAGACATTGAGCTATCGCGAACTCAATGCCAAGGCGAATCAGATGGCTCGTGTTTTATCTGCACAGGGTGTCACGCGAGAGGTGATCGTCGGGATCTGTCTTGAACGATCGACTGAGATGCTCGTGGCCCTCTTGGCCGTCTGGAAAGCTGGAGGGGCGTATCTTCCGCTCGATCCTGACTTTCCACGAGATCGACTCCGTTTCATGGTCGAAGATGCCGGTGCTCCCCTGGTGGTGACGACGGCGGCCTTGTCAGATTTGTTCGAGTTTCAAACATGCCGAGTGTTGTGCCTCGATCGGACGAGAAGCGCTTTCGCGCGGGAGACAGATCATTGTCTTCCCCCGGTTGCCAGCTCCGGTGACCTTGCCTACATCCTCTATACATCAGGGTCGACTGGACAGCCCAAAGGCGTGGAAATTACACATCGCTCTTTGGTGAACTTTCTCTGGTCCATGAAGCGTGAGCCGGGCTGTTCGGCACAGGATATTTGCCTGTCCGTGACGACGTTGTCGTTTGATATCGCGGGGCTGGAATTGTATTTGCCATTGCTGGTCGGGGGGCATGTGGAAATTGTGAGCCGAGGCGTTGCGATGGATGGCTATCGGTTGCGCAAACTTTTTGACGCAGTCCAGCCGACGTTGATGCAGGCCACACCAGCGACTTGGCGCCTCTTGCTGGATGCGGGGTGGACCGGGAGCCAGAAGTTGACGGCGCTTTGTGGGGGTGAGGCCCTGCCCGTCGATCTCGCAGTGAAACTGCTCGAACGCTCAAAAGCGCTGTGGAATATGTATGGTCCGACGGAAACGACCATTTGGTCAACCATCGAAAAAGTTGATCCAGGAGACAGAGAAATCACGATTGGTCGTCCAATCGCCAATACGGAAATATATATCCTGGATCACCACTTGCGACCGGTTCCGGTTGGTGTGTCGGGGGAGCTGTATATTGGCGGACACGGCCTGGCCAGAGGATATCGCCGTCGTCCTGAGTTAAGCGAAGAACGGTTTATTCCCTCCCCATTTTCTTCGACGCCTGCCGCGACGTTGTATCGCACCGGAGATCTGGCTCGATATCGTCAGGACGGACGAATTATACATCTCGGTCGGGTGGATAATCAGGTCAAGATTAGAGGGTTCAGAATCGAGTTGGGCGAGATCGAAGCGATACTGAGTCGTCATGTGGCCGTCCGCCAAGTAGTGGTGACAGCGCGTGAGGATCAGCAGGGTCTCAAACAACTGGTGGCCTATCTCGTCTGCCAGAATGGCGTGCAACCGACTCCAACAGAGCTTCGTTCACTTCTTCGGACGGCACTTCCAGAGTATATGGTCCCTTCCCACTTTGAGTTTCTTGAAGCGATGCCCTTGACTCCCAATAATAAAGTCGACCTGAAGGCATTGCCGTCTCCTTTGGTTTTTAGCTCCTCGAGCGAAAAGCCACATGTCGGCCCGCGTAATGGGATGGAAGTTCAGCTCACTGCTCTATGGCAGCAGGTGTTGGGTGTTCCAAAAATTGGGGTCCACGACAACTTCTTCGATCTTGGGGGTCATTCCCTCAAGGCCGCCCAACTCTTTTTTCTTCTCGAACAAGTGTATGGCCGTCCCCTTCCGCTCGCCACGCTGTTTCAAGCGCCGACCATTGCCGCGCTCGCGTTGGTCCTGTCACGTGAACAGTGGGTGCCGCCATGGCAATCCTTGGTCGCGATTCAGCCGAGCGGAGCAGCGACCCCGATTTTCATGGTGCCCGGTGTGGGGGGCAATGTGTTGATCTTTGCCCAGTTGGCAAGGCTCTTGGGGCAAGATCAGCCGTTTTATGGGTTACAAGCGCGAGGGCTAGATGGGAAAGAGACCCCGTTTATCTCGGTGCCGGAGATAGCGACGCACTTTGTGAAAGAAATCCAACAGCTCTGTCCCCAAGGACCCTATGCCATCGCCGGTGCTTGTACCGGTGGATTGATTGCGTATGAAATGGCCCAGATGTTGACGGCACAGGGGAAGCAGGTGTCGTTACTGATGCTGGACACCTGGCATTCGAGTTCGTATCCGCAACATCAGAATAGTTGGGCGATGAAACTGTGGCTACCGCTCTTTATCGCTCGTAAAATAGTGGAGGACTTTCAGGATCTTCTCCGGACACCTCTGAAAGACTGGGTATCGTTCATCCGGCATAAGGGCCAGCGGGCTCTGTCTGTCGTACAAGGGGCAGCCACAGAAGAAGAGAAAGGCGTGGCAGATACTCGTGAGGCGGAGTGGCAGGTTGAGCGAGTCACTCAGGCAACCTTTCACGCAGTCGCACGCTATGTAGTGCATTCATATTCCGGCCGTCTCTTGAATATCGTGGCATCGAAGCGTCACCTAGCTGAGTCGGCCATCGACACGAGGTATATGTGGACAGAGCTCGCAGATGGAGAGAGTCAAACGGTTCGTGTGGGTGCCGCTGATTCAGGTCTCCTCTTTAGCTCGCCTCATGTGGAAGATGTGGCTAGGCATGTCCAGGCCTTCCTGGACACTGATGGACAAGGTGAGACTGCTCTCGATGGCCACATTCGCGAAATTAGCGCGTGATGTACAGCTCTTTCCTTCAGTAATGTGAGGCGGACTGGCGATGCCATTTAGACGCTTTATCCGCTTCGTTGTCCAGCGTTCCAAGAGCATGGCCTGGCTCATGGTCTGTGCCGGCGTCATGTCAGGTCTCATGAGCGCCGGGGTTTTGGCTCTCATCAATCATGTGCTCCATCATTCCTCAGACCATTCCTTCCTCGTGATGCTGGGGTTTATCGTCCTCGTGGTCGGGAAGCTGCTTTCCAACTTATGGTCCCAGTTCCTGCTCGTCCGATTCTCACAAGACACGATTTTGGACCTCTCTTTGACGCTCTGTGCGAAGATCGTGCGGGCCCCGTTGCGTCAATCTGAGCAACGGGGGGCCGCCAATATTCTCGTCACCCTGACGGATGACGTCAGTTGGGTGACCTGGGCGATTCAATGCTTTCCCCAGTTGATCATGAATGCAGCAGTGGTGTTTGGTTGCGGACTGTATCTTGCCTGGCTGTCGTGGGGTACGTTTTTGGGAGTGGTGAGTGTCACGCTGCTTGGTGCATTGGGGTATCAGTGGCTGCATACCAGCGCGTTCAGCGTCATTGCCTCGGCCCGCCAGGCCAGAGCAGAGTTGTTTCGACACTTTCGGTCCCTCACAGATGGGCTGAAAGAGTTATTGATGCATCGGGGACGTCGGCAGGAATTCGTAAGCCAAGAGGTGCGAAGGGCGGCGGAGTTGTATCGGCAAACGAATTTAACAGCCACCCGAAGGCAAGCTCTGGCGGAGGCATGGACCCAAGTCTCGTTTTATTCCCTCATCGGTTTGATCGTATTTCTGTTTCCATCCCTGGTAACAGTATCCCCGGAGGCCCTGACCGGGTATGTGGTGGCCGTCCTCTATGTGATGAGTCCCATCTGGGGCATTATAGGGGCCTTACCCACGATCGAACGGGGCCAGGTCGCATTGGAGAATATCGAACGGTTGGGGGTGTCTCTGGACGGCAGCCATGAAGATGTGCTGCCGTTACCCTTGACAGGTCTTGAGTCTGGAGCCTCTCCTCTTGTGCAGTGGAGCGATGTCGTGTTTTCGTATGGCGAGGAGAAGGGGGTCGAGGCGTCTTTCATGCTCGGTCCCATCAGCCTAGCCCTACACCCTGGCGAATTGGTATTTGTCATTGGAGGGAATGGGAGTGGAAAATCTACATTTGTGAAAGTTCTCACGGGGCTCTATCAGCCTTCAAAGGGGAGTGTGACGCTGGGAGACAGGACGATCACCGATGTGAATCGAGAGTGGTATCGGGAACATTTCTCAGTCGTGTTTTCAGACTTTCACCTCTTCAATAGGCTCTTGGGCCAGACGGCTTCTCAGGTTGAGAGGTTCGCGCCTGAGTATTTACGATTGCTGCATATGGAACAGAAGGTCACGGTGCAGGACCGCACGTTCTCGACGATCGATCTCTCGCAGGGGCAGCGAAAACGGTTGGCGTTGGTGACCGCGTATTTGGAGGATCGCCCAATCTATGTCTTTGATGAATGGGCGGCGGATCAAGACCCACAGTATAAGGACATCTTTTACAAGATATTGCTTC
>JBDSKU010000333.1:0-4151 GCA_039916745.1 Nitrospiraceae bacterium | reverse complement strand
ACTTGCGCCTGCAGATCGTCTCTCACCTTTGTCATCGAGGCGAGCTGATTCTGCAACTGAGTCTTCTCCACTGTCGAGGTCTGGAGCTCAGAACGAATTTGCTCTATTTGTGTTTGGAGCGCCGGGGGCCAGTAATCGCACCCGGACAGACCGATTGAAAACAATGTCATGGCGGCTACCGCCACCACGTTTCGCACCATCAATGTGTGACCCATCTGCAGGCTCCTTTCAGTGTGAACTGCTACGACGAACTTCACCGGCTCTCCCCGTCGAGATACATACCATGAGACGCCAAGTGGCGCTCGATAATCTCTCGTGCAATGGCTCCCTCACGAACGATGCGAATCGGGCCCTGTACATCGATCACGGTGGATGGCCTCCCGCCCGGGGTCGATCCCGCATCGACAATCAGATCGACGGCGTCCCCTAGGCTCCGTTGGACATCTTCGGCAGTGCAGGACGGCAGCAAGCCTTCACGATTTGCACTGGTGCCGGTCACAGGCCCGACTCGACGCAAGAGCTCGGCCAGCGGTTGCCAGGCACTCTGACGGATACCGACTGAGCCGGTTCCCGCCGTGACCATGTCGGAAAGCCCCTTGGCTGCAGGAAAGACGATCGTGAGAGGCCCAGGCCAGAACGCATTCATCAATACGGTGGCTGCCGGGGGAACGCGTTGCACAAAAGACTTCAATTGAGAGGGCTCTCCGATCAAGAGCAAAATCGGTTTTCCATCGGACCGACCCTTGACCTGCCACAATTTGGCGAGCGCCTGTTCGTCGAAGGGGGCGACCGCAAGCCCGTAGAAACTTTCCGTCGGCAGGGCAAGCAGTCCGCTCTGTCCAAGCAGACAACGCATTCGATCGGCCAGCACCGGAACGGTGGCGGCATTGTAATACGCGATCGCGGCCATGGCAGGAACCATCAGTCTCATTCAGCGTTACGCGCGGCGGGCGAACGCACGATGCGCAATATCCGTCCGATAATGCGCGCCCTCAAATGCAATCGACCGGGTCACTCGATAGGCCTCCGCTTGCGCGTCGGCCAGAGTCTTTCCGCGTCCAGTAATGCCCAGCACCCGTCCCCCAGCCGTGACGACATCAGCATTCATTCGTGCCGTCCCGGCATGAAATACCATGGTTGTCGCATCCAATGTGGCGGGTAATCCATGAATCGGTCGGCCGGTTTGATAGACAGCGGGATAGCCGTCAGACGTCATCACGACGCAGACTGCCGTCTCGTCATGCCAATCCACGGTGAGCTGATCGAGCCGATGTTCCACCACGGCCTCAATCACCTCCAGTAAATCAGTTTTGAGGAGCGGCAGGACGACTTGCGTTTCTGGATCCCCCATCCGGGCATTAAACTCCAAGACATACGGGATCCCGTTCACCACCATGAGCCCGGCATACAACACGCCTTGAAACGGACAGCCCAACCGAGACAAGGCTTCGATCGCGGGATAGAGAACCTGCTTCGTGACCAGCTCACGTAGCGCCATGGTGCCTAGCGGCGCAGGACAGTAGGCGCCCATGCCCCCGGTATTCGGCCCCGTATCGCCATCCCCGATTCGTTTATGATCTTGCGCCGGCAGCATCGGAACCACCGTCCGGCCGTCTGTGAACGCCATGATCGTCAGTTCCTCACCGTCAAGAAACTGCTCGATCAACACGCGCTGGCCGGCTTGACCGAACACCGCATGCTCCAGTGAGTCGCGAACTGCCTGCTTGGCCTCCTCACGGGTCGTCGCCACCACCACGCCCTTCCCCTGCGCCAGGCCATCGGCCTTCACGACGACGGGAAGCTCATGTTGATCGAGATAGGCTAAGGCCGGAGCGGCCAGGTCGAAACTTTGCGCCGTCGCCGTAAGAATCTTCGCGCTGGCCATGATCTCTTTGGAAAAGACTTTACTGGCCTCGATCCGGGCAGCACCTTTCGTCGGTCCGAATATTTTCAGTTTGGATTTACGGAATTCGTCGACAATGCCCAACGCAAGCGGAGCTTCTGGCCCCACGACCGTCAGATCGATCTGCTCAGATTGTACGAATGTTTTCAGGCCTGCAATATCGTCGGCTTTGATCGGCACACAGGTCGCGAGGGATTCGATCCCAGCATTACCCGGCGCACAATAGAGCTGAGGCTTGCGGGGACTTTGTGCGAGCTTCCACACCATGGCATGCTCGCGACCCCCGCTCCCGATGACCAGAATCTTCATGCCCAAGCCTTTAGTGACCAGTGATGGGTAATACGTGATGGGTTGGAGATGAAGACAGCGTGACAACGGTGGCGGCGAAAACGTCCTCGAGATCTTGATTCGACTGATGACGCATCACTGTTCGCACAGCACCATCCGTCAATGGCGGAAGTGGCGCATGCCCGTCATAATCATCGCCAGTCCCTGCTCATCTGCGGCTTTGACAATTTCGGCATCGCGAATCGAGCCACCCGGCTGAATGACCGCCGTAATCCCCGCTTGCGCGGCGGCATCGAGTCCATCCCGGAACGGAAAGAATGCGTCCGAGGCCATCACACAGCCCTTGATCGGCATCTGCGCTTTCATCACGGCCAGCTTCACCGAATCGACCCGACTCATCTGGCCGGCCCCGATCCCCACCGTCTGCCCAGGCTTTGCATAGATGATCGCGTTCGACTTCACATGTTTGCAGACCTTCCAGGCAAACGCACAGGCCGCATATTCTTCATCCGTCGGTTTGCGCTGGGTCGGAACGCTCAGCGCTCTCAGATCGGTTAAGACGCCGAGATCCCGATCCTGCACGATCAAGCCACCGACCAACTTCTTGAGATCGAAGCCCTCTTGCTTGACCTTCGTGAGTGGCCCGACATCCAGTAACCGCAAATCCTTCTTGCGCTTGAGCTCTGTCAGGGCATCCGCCGCAAATCCCGGTGCAATGACCACTTCCACAAATGTGGAGGTAATTTCTTTCGCGGCGGCCAGATCCACGGGGCGATTGAATGCAATCACGCCGCCGAACGCCGAGATGGGATCGGTCTCACGGGCTTTTACATAGGCCTCGACGGGCGTCGCTCCCAATGCCACGCCGCAGGGATTGTTATGTTTGATAATGGCCACGGCGATCTCGTCATATTCTTTCGCCAGCTCGAGCGCCGAATTGGCATCGAGAAAATTGTTATACGACATCGCCTTGCCATGCAGGATCGTTCCCCTGGACACCGATGGCTCGACTGAATGGAGCTCTCGGTAGAACGCTCCTTGCTGATGCGGGTTCTCCCCGTAACGCAGCATCTCTGCCCGCTCGAACTGCAAAGACAATATTTTGGGAAATTTGACCTCGCTGCCCTGTACCTGCTTTTCCAGATATCCGGCGATCAGACTGTCGTAACGCGCCGTATGTTGAAATACCTTCATCGCCAATTCGCGCCGCAACTCGTGGGATACGGTTCCGGCCTGCGCCGACTCGAGCACGCGCTGATAGTCGGCCGGATCTACGACGACCAATACGTCTTCGTGGTTCTTGGCGGCAGAGCGCAGCATCGACGGTCCACCGATATCGATATTCTCAATGGCCTCTTCGAAGGGACAGTTCGGCTTCGCAATCGTCGCCTCGAACGGATAGAGGTTGACCACGACGACGTCGATGGGGCCGATTCCATGCTTCTCCATCTGCTCGACATGGGCCGGCACCGAACGCCGGCCGAGTAACCCGCCATGAATCTTGGGGTGCAATGTTTTGACACGGCCGTCGAGAATCTCCGGTGAGCCGGTGTAGGCCGCCACGTCCGTCACCTTCACGCCGGCCTCCCGCAACGCCTTTGCCGTTCCTCCAGTTGAGAGGATCTCAGCACCTAACGCTGCGAGGCCCTTAGCCATCTCCACCACACCGGTTTTGTCTGATACGCTGATGAGTGCCCGCTTGATGCCGGCCATAGATCTCTCCTTGGAAAACGATCAATAGAAATTACGTGAATGGGAAGGCGGGGCGAAGAATAACAAATGAATACCCGCCTTACAAGAGGAATGGAGCCCCAGGCATCGAAGAACAACACATCGCGACTCGCCCCAACGCTACCCGGCAGGGTGAGGCGAAGCCGACACACAAATCCTGCCTGGCATGCGCCCACTCAGTATGGTACGTTCACGTGTCCCGCCAGCTACCTACAGCCCAAGAGTTGAT
>JBDSKU010000332.1:0-5309 GCA_039916745.1 Nitrospiraceae bacterium | reverse complement strand
CAGTCCGGAGGCGTTTGAAGCCGTATCGAACCAGGCGTAAAGTGTCCGTAAAAGCCTGGGAAGTCCACATTGACTCTGACTGAATATAGTGGAGTACAGGCGATGAATCTGGATGATCTCTCGGTCACGGTTGCGTACCTCAAAGAAGGCAATCAATATGGTACAGGATTCTTTGTTACTGCAGAATCACGAGGTTTGGGCATAGCAGAGCAGCCGTACCTAGTCACTGCAGCTCACGTAGCTCAGTTCTTGACGGGTAATTCAACTGTTACGGTTCGGGCCGCAAAGGACATCCCAGTCTTGATTTTACTGAAAGACCTACTTTCTGATGGCGAGAAGTTGTCCTGGCAGGTTCATAGTGAGTCTGATGTGGCGGTTCTCAAACTGAATCTTGATAGCAAGACCCTTCCGCTGATGCAAGGTCGTTTTTTGGGATTTGCTTTGCTCGCCTCGGAGGAGAGCGCTCCAGAGCGGGAGCGACCGGTAACGGTAATGGGATTCCCGTTTGCACTCGGAACGACCGGCCGCTTTTCACCGATTACAAGTGAGGCGAAGCCTGCAAGTGGATTGCTTCGAATATTAAGTCCCGATATTAAGAAGGAAGCTACGTTCTTCGTCCTCGACAAACCAAGCATTGGCGGATTCAGTGGCGGACCTGTTTTTCAAATGCCTGGGCCATTCGCTTCTAGTGGTGGTCTTGTGTTTTCAAATAAGTCGGCGCCGACTACCGTGGTTGGCCTTGTTCATGGCACCATTAGCGACGATACGGGAGGAAAGCTTGCAGCGGTTGTCCCTTCCAAGTTTATTCGAGACACCATCCTGCAGGCTGAGGGAGCTGAACCTGAAAAGGTTCCAGGAACCATTAATTGCCCATTGTAGGTAGTGTCACATCGAGAAGCCCATGCTTGAACTTCGACCGACCTGCGAGCATTGCACAGGGCGCTGCCGCCTGAGTCGCTTGAGGCGCGGATCGGCTCGTATGAGTGCACGTTCTGCGTGGCCTGTGTCGAACAGGTGCAGAGAAATGTCTGTCCCAACTGAGACGGTGGGTTCGTCCCTCGGCCAATCAGACCTTCGACAAATTGGAAAGAAGCCAACTTTCTTGGGAACGATCCTGCAAGCACGAAGGTGAAACACCCGCCGGTCGATCCGGCAGCGCATGAGCGCTTCTCGGCTAAGATCAAGACGACCCCGCCAGAGAATCGATAGGATGGGGAGCGGATGAAGATGAAGGGTCTGACTACTTCATCGGGCCCGGAGAGAAAAGGTAAGTTCATCGAACGTATGAGTTTCGGAAAAACGACACCAATTCTGCGAATCTTCGATGAGCGTAAAGCCAAGGAGTTTTATGTCGACTTTCTTGGATTTGCGCTGGATTGGGAGCATCGCTTTGAGAATGGTCTGCCGCTGTACATGCAAGTCTCGAAGGATGGCTGCGTGATTCACCTGTCCGAACATCACGGCGATTGTTGTCCCGGCGCAGCACTGCGCATAGAAACAAACGAGCTAGAGGCGTTTCATCGGCAACTTTCGGAGAAGGCCTATCAGTATGCCAGGCCGAGCATAGAGGCGACCCCCTGGGGGAGCAGGGATATGTCAATCCTCGATCCTTTTGGCAATCGATTGACGTTCACGAATGCCATCTGCACCAGCAGGTAGCAAGGGGATGTCGCCTCACGCCACATCGGCGATATTGTTCGAGACGCGGGAGGAAAGGCGTTAAATGCCTCAATTGTCCTCTTGCGGAGGACCGCGTGTGAGTCATTGCGAGAGATGAATCCAGAAGACACCGGAAAGAACTACGATGCGATCGCATCGTGGTGGCTCGAGCACATGCAGGATTCGACCTATGGAGTCGCGGCTCTTGAGCGTGCCCTGACGTTCGTGGGGCAGCGCGGCCATGCATTGGACGTTGGTTGTGGTGCTGAAGGACGGTTTATAAGAATTCTTCTGGAGTGCGGGTTTCACTGCACCGGACTGGATATCTCGGAGGCAATGGTCGCCTTGGCGGCTCAGCGGTATCCTGCCGCGGATTTTGTGGTAGGCGATATTGGCACATGGCCGCTTCCGCACCAGTACGATGTGATTACGGCTTGGGACAGCACGTTCCACCTTCCACTGGAAAGTCATGAGCCGGTCTTGTCGAAGTTGTGTGACGGGCTGTCCAGGAACGGCGTGCTCCTGCTTACTTGTGGTGGGGGTGAAGCAAGAGGGGCCATTCAAGGTGAATTTGGCGGAAAACGATTTGAGTATAGCTCGCTCGGAGTTCCCGAGTTTGTCCGGCTCCTATGGCAGTTTGGATGTGCCATTCAGCATGTTGAATATGATCAATGGCCGGAGAACCATGTCTGTCTCATAGCCAGGAAGATGTAGGGTGAAAATAAAACTGTCTTGTAAGAGGAAACGGTTTCAGGACCCATCGATTGTTTTCAGCCGATATGTGGTCGGTCGTGATGTACTCGTGTGAAAGGGCATGCGATATGGATTTGAAATTAACCGATAAGCTGGCGCTTGTTACCGGGAGTACTGCAGGAATCGGGTATGCGATTGCCGAAGCGCTCGCCGGCGAGGGCGCGAACGTCATTGTGAATGGCCGCTCTAAAAGCGCTGTTGATGTGGCCGTATCGAGACTTCAAGCCGAGGTTGGCAGGGAGGTCTTGGGGTTCGCTGGCGATCTCAGCACAGTAGAGGCAGCAGAAGCCCTAACCCGCCAATATCCCAACATCGAAATTCTGGTTAACAATCTTGGTATCTTCGAGCCAAAACCCTTCGAAGAAATTCCGGATGAAGACTGGATGAGATTGTTTAATGTCAATGTGATGAGTGGCGTTCGCCTCGCACGGTTATGTCTGCCTGCCATGAAACGCGCGAATTGGGGACGCATTATCTTTATCTCCAGCGAGAGCGGGATTCAGATTCCTGCGGAGATGATTCACTACGGTGTCACCAAAGCCGCGCAGCTTGCCGTCTCCCGTGGTTTAGCCGAGGCCGTTGCCGGCACGGGGATCACAGTGAACAGCATTCTTCCTGGACCAACCACATCCCGCGGCGTGGGCGAGTTCGTTGAGACGCTCGCCAAAGCTGAAGGGAAGTCGTTCGGTGAGTTTGAAAAGGAGTTTTTTGAAAAAGTCAGGCCCACCTCGCTCATTAAACGGTTTGCCACTCCCGAGGAGGTCGCGGCTCTGGTCGTGTACGTCGCCAGCCCACGTGCCTCGGCGACCACCGGTGCGGCACTTCGCGTCGATGGCGGCGTGATCAAGAGTGCGTTTTGATCTGCTCATAGACAGGGAAATGGACGGGATGGGGGGAGGAGGGGGCAATTGGAACAGCGCACACATCATGCGTCGATCGTCGATCAATTTATGAAACAATCCGACGCGTTCGCGAAGATGCCCGGCCATTCGCATGAGTCGGCGTTCCGGCTTATGATTGAAACGTCCGGGGTGACTTCAACGGATACCGTGTTGGACGTAGCCTGTGGCCCTGGTTTGGTCTCTTGAAAGCCTAAAGAGTTCCAGGAACCATTGATTGCCCGTTATAAGGAGCGGGGTGTCTCGTGCAATGGCTGAACGAGCATGCGGTGCTCAATCTGGTCTGAGCGAGAGGCTCAGGCGTAGCCGACGGCCGATGATTAGAGCGGAATGAGGTGTGCCTCGGGATGCCACTACAATTTTGGAATGCGCAATGTTTTGCTGATCATCAAGGTCCCGGATAGGACGAACAGTAGGACCAACGGGTGCAGATCCCATGGCCCGATGGTCCAGGCGCCCCAGTATAGATTTTCGCCTAGCCGACCCTGCCACGCGGCCAGGGCCAGTATGCCGGAGAGCAGCACGCTCGTGGGTATGGGGGTGCCTTCAAAGTAGGCCACTGCATCCCTGCCCTCCGAGAGGCTTTCGGCTGTTACGTTAAACCGGGCCAATCGGCTGACCCCACAGCAGATAAAATAGAGCAGCGCGATCCAGTCCCATCCTCCCCGCAAGCCCGCGGCGAATCCCAGCGCCGCAGGAGCGACCCCGAACGAGATGATGTCCGCGAGCGAATCCAGTTCGCGCCCGAGCGCAGAATGCTTGCGCCGCCATCGTGCGATGCGGCCGTCGAGCGCATCGAAGACCAGGGCTACCGGCACCAAGGCCGCGGCCGCGAAGAAATGATTCACCGACCGGCTCCCCATATAGACCATACAGAACAACACGGCTCCCATCCCGCAGGCTGCATTAGCCAGGGTGAAAAAGTCGGCCAAGTGAAACTCACGAATCATCGAGAAGTGTTTAGGCGAAGATGGGTTAATCATTGTTGGGAGACGCGTCTGTTCTTCGAATAGCTGCCGGGCTCTTGAGGAGTTGTTCTCTCTTCGTCGGGGTTGCCAACAGCGACGAGTTCCTCTAGCCTGGACTAGCACTAGGATGAATGCAATCCATTAGTCTCGAAGCATATCTGCTCAGATTAAATTTATCCCGCTTGTCGATGTCGAAGAAGGTTGCTCGCAGTGCGGGTCACGCAGATAGAGTGAACTCTATGAGGAGACTTCCCATACTAGGCAAGAAGAGAGGAGCACTGGCGATCCTTCTGCTTGCGGCGCTCTTTTCCGGAGTCCTCGCGCAGGCGACTGCGGCATCGGTTGTCGACGTGGAGATTACACAGCTTCTGGATTACGTCGAACGTTCCGGTTGTGCGCTGTACCGCAATGGAAGCTGGTATAGCGCGTCGGACGCCCGTGCTCATCTGGAGAGGAAGTATCGCTCTCTCCTCGATAAGGGAGGGGCGGGCACGACAGAAGACTTCATTGACCGTGCGGCTACGGCGAGCAGCCTGAGCGGGAAGCCCTATCACGTGAAATGCGAGGGACGTGAACAGGTGTCGAGCGCGGAATGGCTTACAGTCGAAATGCTTCGGCTACGAAGAGCCTCCGCTGCGACCACACCATGAGGCTTCTATTTCGCATGGTCGCCGGAAGGATGTAATGGACATTCTACCTTTGGCCTGTCAGTGGGCGTCGTTTGGATGAAGTGAGCATAATGTTGGATGAGCCACACCTTCACGCATGACACGATGTCCCGGGTAAAGCTGCTCACACGCTGCATCTATGGTGCGTTGTTTATCGTGGCCGGAGCGAACCATTTCCTTCACACGCCGTTCTATGTGAGCATTATGCCGCCTTATTTGCCGTGGCCTGTGGCATTGGTATACGTCAGCGGCGTTGCGGAGATAGGGTTGGGGGGACTTCTGCTGTTCGAACGGTGGTCCCGGTTGGCAGCGTGGGGACTGATCGCCTTGTTGATCGCAGTCTTTCCGGCGAATGTGCACAT
>JBDSKU010000331.1:0-9354 GCA_039916745.1 Nitrospiraceae bacterium | reverse complement strand
AGAATGTTCCATCGCACACCCAGTCCGACGCTCGCCAATGTTTGAGGATCGGGTGTCGTGCCTTTTGCATTCCAGGATCGGCCCATGTCCACGAACTGGGCGAACTGTAATAAATCTTCTCCGCTGGCATATCTCATGACGGGATAGCGCGTTTCGATTGATGCAAGGAAGGCGTTGTCGCGTATGAGTGTATTTTCGCGATATCCACGCACACTGAATCGTCCGCCCACGGGAACTTGCTCCAATGGAAAGAGACGGTCGTTGGCGAGCTGCATGTCCATGCGGCCGAGAATTTGAAGTCCGCCCCACTCATCCATCCGCTTCACGGCCTGAACCTGCCCCAACCACGAAAAGAATTGTCCATCCGGAACAGGCCCGCTATTGATCGTGGCGCTGAGAACGTCTATGCCCAGGCTGAAGCGGGATCGAGCGGCGATGACGGAGGAAGGCGTGCGGTGCGTATATTCTTGGGTGAAGCGGAGCGCACTCACCGTGTTCACCCCCGTGTTCGACGAACCGGGAATGAACTGGAGAGGTTGTCCGGGGATATCGTCGAAGATCGAGGTGATCTTATTGTAGAGGTGCTCGCCGGTGATCGCGATCGCGAACTCATCGGAGACGGTTCGATAGATCGGCTGGCGCAGCGTGAAGCCGATGATTTCCGCTTCCGCATTCAAGTCGAGAAAGCGAAACGCATCCTCTATGACGAGAAAGTCGTTTCGCCGATATGAGGCAATGAACGTCGTATCGTATCGATTCAAGGGGAGCGAGTAGGAGGTATCGATGATCGGGTTGACACCCCGCGACTTGCCGTAGGTGAAGCTGAAGGCGTCGCCGTTGCCGGTCACATTCTGATGCGCGATGGTGGCCAGGCCTCGTTCGGCTCCGACTACCGGCGTTTGGTAGTTGTTGAAGTCTAGCCAGGCCTTCCAGGGACTGGCTTCTTTCACTTTCACGTGCAAGAGGCTGTCGCCGCGTGTATCGCCGGGACGGAGTTCGGCATTGATCTGTTCGATGCGGGGATCCTGTTGCAGCAACTGCAACCGTTCTTGTAATGGCTCAAGCCGCAGCGGCGTCTGTGCGCCTCGCTCGACGCGGTCGCGTAGATAACCGGCGCGGAACCAATCGTGGCCTTCGATGTCGATCCGGGACAAGGTGCCTTCGATGATCTGGACGGTGATCACGCCGAACGTGACATCCTGATCGGGAATGATCGCGCCGGAGGTGATGTAGCCTCGATTCACATAGAGGAGGGTCAGTGCGAGACGGAGGCGTTCAAGATCCTCAGTCGTCAGGACCCGGTTCTTGTAGGGAGCGGTGACTTCTGCCAGCTCCTCATCGGTGAAGACCGTATTGCCGATCACATGGATATAGCTGGCAAAGACCCTGATCTGGCCCAGCGGACTTTTCCCATCTCCCGCTGGAGGGATGGGCACGATCGGAAGGGTGGGGAGGGGAGCCGCGGGGGGAGCCTTGAATTCTTTCTTGAGCGGCGCAGGCGGCTCACCCGATCGCCCAGTCGGATCGAAGATCGGAGGAAGAGTCTGCTGTGCGTAGGCGGAGGTTCCTGCCAGCAGGGTTAACATGGCGCCCCCAAAGAATATGAACCATCGCGCCGCTCGATGGGTTGCCTGGTTGGCAAGAGATCGAGAAACGCATGGATTTACGAATGGCACCCAGTAGCCTCACTATTGGCGTAGTTGGCCATTAAAAATCCAGCAGGAGTGAACCGGCGGAGCGAGACCGTGCCGTTGGCCAAGAGGCCAGCGGTTCGAGGTGCGAGGTTCGAGGTGCCTTCGGCGACGGTCCCTTCGCTGAATGGATCGGCATCTAGCCCGGCGAGTGCAAGAGGGCTCGTCAGCCAGCCTCCCGGATCGGCGGGCAACTGCTCACGTCCGGCGACGACGAAACTACTGGCTTGCCCGTTGGCCAAGGCCGCACAGCGTTGCGTCAAAAGGCTCTGAGCTTGGCGGGGCTTCGTCGCGAGGGTTCCCAGGCTGCCGCTCAAGTTAGACGTGGGGCTCTGGATCGTGATCGTTCCGTTCAAGCCGAATTGTGACGAGGCATTTATCACACTGGCCTGGTCGGCCAAGAAGAAGGGAGTGATGATCGAGATATTGCCGCCGTTGCCCTGGATCGCTTGAGCAAGAATCCGGCTGTTCTGAAGAATGACGGCGTTCGGATCGATAGAGATGTTCCCACCGCTGCCGCTCCCGCCCATGACCGATGCGCTGATGAGACTGTTTCGAATCACGATCTGGTCCGCGGCGCCGATCTTGATGTTGCCGCCGGACGCCTGCACCGCCTGCGTGGTGATCGAACTGTTCTGCATGATGAAGTCGTCACCGGCGATGGCTGTGATGTTACCGGCATTCCCCGGGCCCGTGCTGCTGGAGGAGATCGAAGCACCGTTGTTTAATCGGATGTCTTGCCCAGCAGTGATGACGATATCTCCGCCCGGTCCTTGCGAGGCAGTCGTACGGACAATTCCCCCATTGCTCTGAAAGTCTGAGCCAGCGGTGATCGCAATATTACCGGCGCTGCCTGTCCCGGAACCTTGAGCAGAAATAGTCGCTCCATTATAGATTTCGATTGATTGGCTTGACGCGATGTTGATGTTGCCGCCGTTGCCGAGGCCTGTAGTTTCCGAGAACAACCCGCTTCCAGCGTCAGTCATCGACACACGAGTTCCTGCAGTCAACGTTATGGCCCCTGCAGAACCTGATCCCGTCGTGTTGCTATTGAGAAAGGATCCCTCGGATAACAGAACTGAACCCGATGCCGAAGCTACAATCGCACCGCCTTGCCCGCTGCCGCCTCGATCAATTGAACTTCGTATCCTGCTGCCGCCTGAGAGAGCGATGTCGCCAGCTGTGGCGTTCAATGTGATGGAGCCAGCGCTGCCTGGGCCAATGGTACGTGTATTGATTCGTGCGTCCTGCGCGAGTGAGAGGGAGGCAGCTGTGATATCAACGGATCCTGAGTCGGACAAGGTAGATTGGGTTGTAATTCGAGTTCCGCCGGTTAGTAGGGCGGTTTCTGTTGCAGATACAGAAATACTTCCACCGCCTTGGTCAAACGTTTCGGTTAAAAGCTGGCCGCTATCTGTAAGGAAAAAGTTCTTGGCACGAAGATGTACACCTCCATTCGCTCCGGATCCCAGACTCAAATTGCTGATTAAGCTGGGGGTGCTGGAATCAAAAGAACCGGTGATGGTCATCGTATCTTGAGCAACGACGGAAATGGTTCCGGACGGACCATCAAGCCCTACGCTCTGAATCGCTCCTCCACCGGCCACGGTGACATGTTTCCCCGCTTCGACGGTGACGTCGCCCGCTTTCCCTGAAAAATCAGTCTGAGTCAGGATTCTGCTGGGGGCTCCGAAAAGAGGATCTACTCCAATGACAGTAACGGAATCCGTGGCTCTTATCTCGATATTTCCGCCGCCGGCGTCGCTCGAGTTGACGCTCTCGACATAAGATCCATCAGCAATTGTAATTGTGCGACCGGTAACTTTAATGTTCCCTCCAATTGAAGGGCTGAAATTGAAGCTTTGAATTCCAGAAGATCCTCGAAGCTTGACAGTCTGAGCGTCAACGGCGATACCTCCCGCAGACCCCATACCAACCAAGATTGTTTGCAGACTTGATCCCGCGCCTCCTTGGTCAAAGGTTACGGTCGGTGCCAATATCGAAATTGCTCCTCCTCCGCCGTCTCCTAATGACTCGCTCACTACGCGGCTTGACGCTCCGTTGATATCACTGCCAGATATTTCGATGCTTTCGCCGGCTGTCAGAGATATGGGACTACCGGAACCGATCCCCTCGTTGCTGCTCAGGATAGAAGTTCCATTCGTCAACTGGACTGTCTGCGCCACGAGCGAAGTCTCGCCCGCTGCACCCTCGCCGGTATTTCGAGTGATGACCGAAGTTCCGTCTAAATTAATGTGCTCTGCTACGATCTGTAGATCAGGACCGGTTCCTGTCTCGGCAGTTGTTGCGACGAGGGCACTCCCTTGGCCAAGCGAAACAGATTCTTGGGCAATCGGGCTTTCGGCTGTAGTAAGCACAGCGTCGGTGACCGACAAGACGAACTGTCCACTACGAATAGACACGGTATTTGTCCCGCTCACGTTGACCCCGGATCCGGGCGTCATATTCAGAATTCCGTATGAGGAAAAGGATGCTCTATCCAGATTAGGCGCCGACGAAAGGTCAGTGTAAAGGAATTCTCCGGGAGAGGCTGCACTGGCAAAGCGAATATGTCCATTAGGGGCGGAGAGTGTGGCTTGTTGTGTAGTGCCATTCTCGATGGTGGCTTGACCCACTTCTACATTTCCTCCGATGAGCGAGAATGATTGGCCATTGGGGACGGACAACGTCGATCCTTGTACGACAATGCTGCCAGGAAAAGAACCCAGGAAGCCAAACGCCGTTACGGGCGCACTGCTCAGCAAACTGGATGCCGATGTATCTGCGTGAAAAATGCCCGCGCTCGTCCCGTCAGCTTCCGCCAGTCTCAGATAATGTGCCGTAGTAAACGCGACGGATCCACCGACGTTCAATGTGGCGTTGGGCCCAAACACAATGCCGACCGGATTCATGAGGAAAAGATTGGCTCCCCCATAACTCAGGGTATCGATGGTGCCGAATAGGAGAGAGGGACTGCCCCCTGAGACTCGTCCAAGGATGTTAGTGGTCGCTAGTTGAGGGGGCGAGTTGAGGAATCTCGCCGTATCAAGAGTGCTAATGGAGAATTCGCCAAAGCTGTGGAAGAGATTCGTTCCGTTTCCAGGTCGAGTGCCACCTGTGATGTTGTACGTATTGCCGGCCTGAGTAACCGTCGTATTGAGGCCGGAAGAAGTAATGGCTGTCGTAACTTGGGCGGAGGCATTATTTTCGAGGAGGGGAAAGAACAGAAAATTCCCCGAGCCAATCAATAACATGTTGAGAGAGGATAATAGAAATACTCCATGACAAAAGAACATGCGCTTCATGGCAAATCCTCCCGCAGGTATAGGTGGGGAGTACTGCTATCTTCTTGATGCCGTCTAGACGCAATCGCCATACCGACTCTGGGGCGATGAGTTATTCGGCGGTTTATCATTTGAACCTGATCTGTTCTCTCTGGAAACACCATGATATCTAATACAAGTGTCATGGTGTAATGCGAACAACTTCTCCTGAAGCCAGTGAACCGAACCGGATCCAGAGTGAATCCAGTTCGATTCAGCATTCCTCGGACCGGGTTATCTAGCTTCGCTCTCGCTGGGCGAGAGTCCGGCCTCTTCAAGGGTTACGAGCAGCTGCTCCGGCGTCACAACTTCTCGGTGACCCCAGGCGGCGTAATGGTCCTGAGCCCGTGAAAAGAAGGTGGTCTGCTGCGATTCAGAAATTTGGACCATTGTGGCCAACGAAGCCAAGTGTTCCCCTTTTCCATTAGCAATGTCCTGTAAAAGATTGTCCATATTGTACTTTACGAACAGTTTTACTTTTTCGGCATCTGGCGTCGAACCATCTGCTAATTCGCAGACCTCGCATCCAGAGGCTTGGGAGGTCGAAGCAGTTGTCATCAGGATGTGCAGAAGAGTTGCGGAGAAGAAGGATGCGCCAGCCGAATTTCCTCCCTCCCCCCCTCCTGCGGCCGGATAGTCCTGAACATAGTACTGCACCATTTGGAGGTTATCGTTTTCAGCAGGAAGCGTGAACGTAAACTCCGCCTGCAGCCCGCGAGGATCTGTGAGGTTCGTCAAGTTGCTTGTCAAGCCAGAAGTGCTGAAGACGTAAGTTGCGCGGGTCTGCTCGGAACCAACGGCGCCACTTGATTTATAGGTCGTCGCTGGTGGAGACGGAGGGCTATTGGCGTAAGAAGCCTTGGTGCTGACAGAACCGCCTGGAGGGGGGGTCGTGCCCGAACGTTGTAAGTACCCGCTGCTGTAATACTTGAAGCGAATTTCCGTCGGAGATACGACTGCCGGCTGAACAGCATGGTTGAATCCGAACGCGATGCGAAAGTTGGAGACTGCGCAGTTCGCTGTGATCTTGACGTTCGACATTTTCAAGTGATCCATCGTCGAGTCGCTCGGGGCCTCGACTCTTGCGTTACTTCCGGCTGCTTTTGGCGTGATAGTAATGGCTTTTTTAGTCGAT
The DNA here is from genome assembly GCA_039916745.1 of Nitrospiraceae bacterium. GTDB lineage: Bacteria > Nitrospirota > Nitrospiria > Nitrospirales > Nitrospiraceae > Palsa-1315. The sequence continues at coordinate 3,205 of JBDSKU010000331.1, read as the reverse complement.
GGCGAAGGACAGTTCGCCCCATAGTCTCCGGCAATATTGCTCGGATCCGTTGCGGTTGTTCCTCCGATGTCAACTACCACTCCGGCGAAGGAAGTGGTGGTATTCAGAGAAAGTCCACAGACTAAACTCACTGCACAGACGACAGAAGATTTCGTACGCATAGTGCCCTCCTCCTTATGGTTGTCAGCACGCAATCGTCGTCCGCCCATTACCGGATTTGAAGACATCTCTGACCTGCTCACACGCACAAGACCTGCCTACTTCACGTTAATAACAAGTGTCGCGCCGCCCATTGGAGGATTGCCCTTGAAATCCCTTTGCGAGATGCGCAACGCATAGGTGTCACCTCTCCTGGCATCTTTTGGAATTTCTCCTTTCAGCGCGAGCATGTAGCGCGCTCCGGGACTTGTCTGCATACGGACAATGGTATGTGTGTGCTTTACCTTCAAGGGGCCCATGATTTTCTCTCCATCGGCTATGATCTCACCGATTCTTTGGGTATGTCCTGCTCGCGGGAGGCCGGCGCCGTCATGATGCGGGTCGAGGACGAGCGACATGTGTTCAGGGACCTGGCTGCGGTCGATATGTAGTTCAGTTTCTTTTGCGCCCGATGATCCGGCACTTCCCATGATGAACGGATAGAGAATCATCGCACCGGGTAGGCCAGACAGCACCGTGAGATTGCGCTGAGCAAGATTATTTCGCTGTGGAGTCGAGCTTCCCGGCCCAATGAGAGGGAGGTTGTTCGCATGGCGAAAATCATTGTCGGCAGTGACCTCTGCCAGGACGCAGGGATGCCACATCTTGTTTGACCAATCCCACAGCGTGTCGACATCGGCGCGAAGAATTTTGAACTTGGCAACGACTTGATTGGCAAGGCCCTGGCCAATTGTGGGATAGGTCACTGTTAGGGGTTCCGGTCGGACAAACGTCGAGTTTGTTTGCCAATCATAGGGATATGTGAACTGGGTGCCGACGTAGGGAACGATTCTCGCTTGAACGACTATGTTTCTAGCCACGCCAGGGCCATTGTTGGTGATTCGTACAAAGAGATAGTTGTCTTGGTTTTTAAGTACAACATCGGTGTCTGAAAAGGGATCTGCTTCGTTGGGACGGATGACGATATCCGGCGATTCCCAGAACACCCCGCTTGATGGTTCGGCACCTGTGTCAGCCAGGGTATCCCGGATTATGACATCGGCGGGATAGCTCAACGCCTCAGAGACGTTGATGAGCCCGTATCCCATTTCCTCATGCCAGGTGCCGTTGGTCCTCATAGATGGATATTGAGGAGGAGAACCTGTGGCGAATTTCCCGACTTTACTAGCCGTCTGTTCAATCACTGTGCGGACTTGCGTCGGAGTCAGGTAGGGGTACTTGCTCAGGAGTAATGCTGCAAGTCCCGACACATGAGCGGCTGCTGCCGATGTTCCCCAGAAAGCAGGATCATAGTCGCCTCCGGCGTTACCACGTTGCTGTCCAGGCCAGTCTTGAGCATCCGTCGTTGGAATTTCGACACCGGGGGCCACGACCGAGAGTTTATCTCCGTAGTTTGAGCCCCAGACGAAACCGTTAGCTTTTTCAACCCGATTGTCAGTCCTGTCTGAAGCTCCGCAGGCGGTGACGTACAAATTGGAGGCGGGATAACCCACACCATTCTTATTGGAATTTCCCGTGCTCGCACAGATGACAATGCCGGCATCGAAAGCTTCTTTGATCTTCGGGTCAATAATGGCCGGATCCCAGGCTGCTCCAGTCGCATAGCTGAGGTTGGCCACGCTGCCTAGCGGTTTGGCGATGTACCCGGGTTCGTCCGGTGATATTCCTCCCTTGTGCACCCGAGTAGCAAATGAGAAAGCCTGAGCAACCTGAGCATCGGTTGCTGGCCCGGCCACCGGCGACGAGAAAAACACCAAGGGGTAAATAGGACAGCCTGTATTGCATCCTGCGGGGCCAAGCCCTCCTCCGGCTAAGCCCGCAACTCCTAGAGGATTTGAGTTACCAGAACTATCGAGGTTATTCGTGATGGTGCCAATGATGCCGGCACAATTGGTGCCATGCGTAGGTTCTGGACGCTCAGCGGGGTCTCTTGTACTTATGACGTCTATCGTGCCCATCGTGTCCATGTCCATACCGGGATGAACGAACCGAATATCAGGGTGTGGGCCTGGGAGACCTTTTGAGCTATCGTCAACCGTATCCACTCCGTCATCAAGGACCCAGACCACAACTTTGTCTTGTCCTGAACAGATGGTCCATCCCATTTCCGCGCCAATCCTGCGAAGATTCCATTGGCCGGAGTTCCCTGAGCCGTATAAAGGATCTGTGGGAGGGGCCATCTTAGGATCAAGCAAGGGACTATTTTCAAAGCGGGCTTCTTCAACAAAGGGGATCTGGCCCTCAAGGACCATCTGTTGAAAGGCATACACAGTCTGCCTACCGATCTTCTTCAGAACATAGTAACGAAACGGGGAGAGGTACTGGAACCGTTTAGGCACCTCCTCCAGATACGCAAGGTCGAGAATTTTCTTGAGGGAGAGAGGCATCTGTCCCTGGACCTGCGGGGAGAATTTCAGGAGAAGCACGTTCGGTGACGGACAGAGGAGTCCTTCTCGTCCTTTCGTGCCAGGGTAACGGTGCACCGGCCCGGCCCAATACAATCGGGAATGAAGCGAATTCCCCAGGTATTGATAAGTTGATTGATCGATCGGTGTGTTGGCATTCCCAGGCTGATTCTTTCTGACCCAGAAATGCTTCTTTGAGTGGTTGATTCGCTCGTAGGAGAGTAAGGGGAGGGTGCCGACGCTATCTTCCAGGACGAGGTCGGCTGGTGTGAGAAAGGCGTTGACGTTGTCGGTCGTCTGATTCTCACGAAAGACAAGCAAGAGACGCATCTTGTCGCGGGTCAGGTCAATGCCAGGCCGGCGACTGATGACATCCGGGAAATTCTCCTCAGTGAGAAAGCTAAGGTTAGACGTAGGAGAGGTGTCATCTGCCCGCGTGACTCCTCCCGCGTCAAGCATCCCTGTAGTTGCAAGGCCCGCAGCTGATCCCAACGTGGCCTTCAGAAACTGTCGCCGTGTCAAAAAGTATTTAGTTCCCATTCTGCAAATCACCGTTCCCGACCAAAATCTAGAACGTCTTCGCATCAAGGATTGGTATTGATTGCGGTAAAAGCGCAGTCCGCTTGGCTGTAACGGAGATT
>JBDSKU010000330.1:0-7208 GCA_039916745.1 Nitrospiraceae bacterium | reverse complement strand
GCCAGACTCCCTGTTTATGCAACGGCGGATCTGTACCATACCGACGTTGGAGGGACGCAAGACGCTGGTGGATCAGTCGTTGAGTATGAGGCGGAATGGAAAGAACGAAAAGTCAGTGGCCGACAGTGACGCAGCCTATGCCCGCATGCTTCGGGAACATTTCGGCATTGTGCTGCCGTAACGCTTCACCGGATGTTATCGGAGAAGCAGCCGCACCAGTCCCACGCAGCTCATATAGAGTGTGAGTGAGCCGACCATCGCAGGCCAAAAGCCGAAGCGTGGGACGCCGACAATCATGGCGACGACATAGACCGTCCAGGGTGGAACGAACCACAGCAGATTCTTTGCGTAGCTGACGATGGCGTCATTGCCGCCGTTCAGGTAAATCAAGATAAAGGTCGCGCCGGTAATGGCCGGAAAGGTGCTGGCAAAGGCGGCCAGGAACGAACGGCCTTGAGACCCCAGGTAGGTGGAGATGCTGACGATGGTGCCGCCGAGAAGAAAATAGAGTGCGTATTTGCCGAGTTCGTTCATGCCGCCGCTCCTTCGGGAATTCCCATTATTCCTATGGCATCAGCGCGAATCTCGCTGCGCTGTACATTACGATCACTTCAATCGCATGCGCAACGATGGTGATATAGAGATTGCCTGTGCGTACCCAGATGACTCCCCAGATGAGACCGTCCCATACCGCGATCCAATGGAGGTGCTGGAACGTATTCACCATGAAGGGGTCGAACGCAAATACCAGGGCGCTGGTGAGGAGGGCGAGAGGCGAGAGCCGAGAGGCGATGCCGGATTTCCACAGCCCCGATTCAAGTGTTGCCAGTCGTCCCAAAATAAATCCTCGAAAGTTCAGTTCCACAAAGAACGCGATGCCGCAGATGAACCAGGGGACCATCGCAAGGAGAGGGAGTTGGGCATGCGGTGTGGCTGTGAGGAAACTGATGTCATGACCTAGGTAGGGATAGACGGAGAGAATCACGAACGTATTCAGGCCACCGAGCAGCAGGCCTGTTACGAGTCCCCGGCGTAGGCCATCCCCTATCTTCTCTTTCTCCAGCCCTAGCCGAGAGACGGTGTTGCGGTTACGCGAGGCCCAGAGGCCAAGAGCAAGATAGGCGATCAGTTGCGGGGCGAATTGGACAAGTGGCTGTTCCTGAAGCGAGGCGGGGAGGGCGTAGAAAGTGAGGGTCGCGGCGATGGGGAGCAGCGCGAGGGCTGCTCCCCGTTCGTCGGCCTGAGCCGGTGTCGCATGCGGACCAGGCTCAGGCGTCATCATGGAAGTCAGCCCTCATTATGAATAATGCGGGCTAGTTCAGTTGGAAATTATAGCGGTCGAGTGTAGTGGCTTTGTGCCGCGCGAGGTTGGAGAGGGATTTATTGTAGTCGACCGTGGCGCGTAATTCATTTCCTTGGGCCGTCGCAAGATCGCGCTGGAAGTCGAGGACAAAGCGAGTGGTGCTCAGTCCTACTTTTAGTCGCTCTTGCTCCGCCTGCAACTGTTTCTCGGCCATGATTCTGGCCGATCTGGTGGTTTCGATCCGTTTGAAATCCGTCTGGACGCGTCGGACCGCTTCGCGCACACCCACGATGATTTGCTGCCGCACGCTCACGAGCGAGGATTCGGCGTTTTTCGCTTCGAGCTGCCGCTTGTTATAGGTGCTCCAGGCAGAGCGGTTGCCGAGGGGGTAGCTGAGGACGAGGCCTGCGCCATAGTTATAGTAGTCGCCGCTGAAGTTATTGCTCACCGAGTTGTTGTAGTCTTTTCCCAGTCCTGCCATTCCCATGGTGCCTTGGAACGAGAGGGTCGGGAGAATCTGATTTTTGGCAAATTTGGTGTTGAGATCGCTCGTCTCCATATTCTTTTTTGCCTGGACGATTTCAGGCCGTTGCTCGATAGCCGTGTCGATGGCTTCTTGCAGGCTAATGGCTTCGAGGGTCACGGTCGGCTGGTCGAGCGGGGTCAGGCGCAAGTCTTGACGCAAATCCTCTTCCTCCGGGTTGAGTAATCGGCGCAGTTGATCTTCCTGGTCTCGAATCGTTTTATCCGCAACCAGGACCTGCTCGACCCGCGAGGCGACGGCCGCTTCGGCTTGCAGGACATCGACGATCGACATGATGCCGGCCTTCGCCTTCGCCCGGTTGCTGGCCAGGAGTTCCTGTGCCGCTTTCAAGGCGGCCTCGGCCACCTTTAGATTCTCGTTGGCAAAGACGACTTCCCAATAGGTTTGCTCCACGGTGGCCAGGACGGTGAGGACGCGGTCTCGAAAGATATGTTCCTCGACGATGGCATTGTTCTGCGCCACGCGAATGAAGGTCTTGGTGATGTCGAGGCCGGCATTGCGGAGCAAGGGTTGTGTGAGTGTCAGTGCGAGGCCGCCTGTATAGGCGGGGTTGAACAGGAACCCGGTAGCCACATTCTGGTTGACGTTCGTTCGAGCCGGGCTATAGTTCAGGTCGACATTGCCGCCGGTCAGTAGGTTTGTCGTTGCGTCCAATGTGACGGACTCGCTGCGTTGATCAAAGGTCGTAATCCCGCTCAAGTTGTTGCCGGTTCCGCCGAACACCGGACGATTGAGTGGGTTGACGGTTCGGTTGTACTGACCGTTGACGCTCAGCGTCGGATCGAACTTGGCTTGTTCGACCGTAATGTCGGCCTGTCTGCTGTCCTTCGTCTGGCGGCTGATATTGATGTCCAAGTTATGCTGCAGCGCGCGAATGGCCGCGTCGGCAAGGGAGATGGTCTCCCGACGTTCAGTCGGTTGAGTCTTCCCGACTTCTAGACCCCAACTGAGGCCAGGTGACATGAGCAGGCCTATGCCGACGGCATAGCCGCATGTGCGCCACCATCTATGTGTCCTGGTACCGTGCTCCATAACGCCCCCCCCTTGATCGACAAAGAATATGTGCCCATACTATAATGATTCTATGCAAACCTGTCATGGACTAAGTGCAATCAACTGTCGGGGGCATCGGGTTGTAATGCTTCCTCTGGTGATTGCCGGACTCGCTCTGTCTCTGTTCTCGCTCCCGTCGCTTGACTCGCCTCTGTGGGCCCAATCGGTTTCCAGTGTCCGCTCATTCGACGGAGGGGTTGCGCCGTTGTTCAGTCTGCCCGGCCCAGGCAATCTGTATCTCGACAATCAGGGCACGCAGGGATTTCTCTACAGTTCCGGGAACAATTTCCAGACTTTTAGCTTTCGGAACCCCACGACCGGTCAGGCCTGGAGCGGAGCGGTGAGCACGCTCGGGCCACAACTCTCGATCGGGCTCATTCAAGGCGCGAACCAGAGCGGGGGAGCACTCGTTCTCCCAGGTCCTCCCCGTCAAACCGCGCCGCCGCCATTGATTCAGTCCACTATTCTCGACGACATTCCATAATCTCAGGTGCGGGTGAGAGGATGAATCTCTCTGCCTGATCACACCCTATCGTCTTACCTCTCGCCCCTCGTCTCATGCGTATTCCAGTCAGTATTTGCTAGTTGCCAGGCGAGGGTGAGGACATAGCGAGCTACGCTACGCAGAATCTCCGGATCGATTGTGTCGGCGCTGTCGATGGGCTGATGGAAGTGCGGGTGAACTCCGCCGCTGACGACAGTGATGGTTGGGATTCCTGCTTCTTTGAACGGCACGTGATCGCCGCCGGGAAAAAATCCATAGAGGTCCAGTTTGTCGGTCAGCCCTGCCGTCTGTCCCGCCTCTACAGCGAGGCTCTTGTCCAATCCTGTTACGCCGACCGTCAGCCTTCCGTTTCCAATTCCCGCATGGTCGATGTTGATCATGGCTCTGGTCGAGCCGATGGGCACGACCGACCGTTGGAGATACAGTCGAGAGCCGACGAGCCCCTGCTCTTCTCCGCTAAACGAGACGAACAAGACCGTCCGCGCGCTTCGTACTTCTAAGGTGGCCATGGCGCGGGCGACTTCCAGCATCACGGCCGTGCCGGAGGCATTATCGTCGGCGCCGGGAAAGAGCAAGCCGGCTTGCCGTCCGAAATGGTCACGATGCGCACCGATCACGAGGACCTCATGTGTCTTCTGCGGATCGCTCCCAGGCAAGAGGGCGAGCACGTTCATGAGGACGCCTTCTTCCAGGCGAGTCTGCCAATCGAGAGAGGCGTAGCGGCCGGTGCTGATCGATTGCACGGCAGGGGAGCGATTCAATTGTTCTTGCAAGACCTGCAGCCGACTTGGCTGTGCCTGATCGGGAGCGGCGAGGATCTGCTCGGCTAGACCGGTACTGATCCAGGCCCCTGGGATTATGTCCGATCGAGGTGAGAGGCCATAAAAGGCACCGGGCTTTCCCGTGACGCCGCGGCGCGACTCATAGGAGCTGAGCAGCGGTCCAGTGGCCGTGAGGTAGCCGATTGCGCCGTTCTGTCGTGCGAATCGCACTTTGTCTGCGTGGCTGACGGTCCCCTTGTAATGGGTCGGCGTGCCGCGGAGGAAGAGGACTATGGTGCTGGTCGTATCGACTCCGGCGTAGTCGTCGATGCCTTGCGTCGCGTCGACAATTCCATAGCCCACAAACACGATCGGCCCCCGCACTTCAGCGGAGGGTGAATCGAGGATGGGGAGATAGTCTGTCCCGAGTTGCTGGATGAGCGAGTCACTACCCGATGAAATACGGAGGAAGGGGTCCGGTGCAATGGTCGACGATGTGACCACTGAGGTCATCAATCCGTTGGGGACTCCAAGGTCCGGCCCGCTAGGACTGAAGGGATCGACGCCAGCATTCGCGGGCGAGAGACCGGACTCATGAAATCTCTTCATGATCCATGTCGCCGAGCTGGCATCGTTCGCTGTGCCTGTTTGGCGGCCGTTGAATGAAGGACTGCTGAGCAGGGTGATGTCGGCGAGCATACGTTCACTGGAGAGGCTGTCGAGCGCTCGCAGCCATGCACGATGATGTTCCTCGGATTGCGCGAAGCAGGGAGTGCCGAAAGAGAGCGGAACGAGGAGGATTCCCAGAAGTGTGACGACAATGCAGGAGCGAGAAACGTTACACGTTGAGCCGTTCATACGGTGAGCCTTTCGTGGTGCCGCAGGACTATAACATAGCCTGAGAGGTCCGTTGCAGAGCGGCTTTGCGGCCATGTACTATGCCTGTCCACAAGGATAGAAAATCGATGACAGACGTAGCGAGAGAAGACCGTTCCCCAAATCGACTGATCACCGAAGCCAGCCCCTATCTGCGGCAGCATGCGACGAATCCGGTGGACTGGTATCCCTGGGGCGAGGAAGCCTTGTCGCGGGCGAAGGCAGAGGACAAGCCGATTCTCTTGTCCATCGGGTATTCGGCCTGCCACTGGTGCCATGTCATGGCCCATGAATGTTTCGCCAATGTCCAGATTGCCGAGCTCATGAACCAGCATTTTATCAACGTGAAGGTCGATCGTGAAGAGCGTCCGGATCTGGACGATATCTATCAAAAGTCCGCGCAAGTGTTTTTGGGGCGGGGTGGTGGGTGGCCGTTAACGATGTTTCTCACGCCTGATCAAGAACCGTTTTACGGGGGTACGTATTTTCCGCCGGCACCCCGCTACAACTTGCCGGGATTTCCCGAGGTCATGAACGGGGTCGTCGAGGCCTACCGGAATCATCGCGACGATGTCCGCAAGAATGTGGAGAAGGTGAAGGCTGGGTTGCTGCGAGTCGGTACGCCGAAGCCGTCCAGCGATCCGTTGACGGATCGATTGTTCGATGAGGCGGCAAAGAGTTTAGGACAGTTTTTCGATCCAGTCTATGGTGGATTCGGGGAGGGCCAGAAGTTTCCAACGGTCCCACCGCTCAACTTGTTGTTGCGTCAGACGGCCCGGACGAAAGATCTCTCCCATCAAGAGCAAGTATTCTTGCAGCTGAGAGCGATGGCAGCCGGAGGAATCTACGATCATCTTGGTGGCGGGTTCCATCGCTACTCCGTGGATGGCCAATGGCTGATTCCTCATTTCGAGAAGATGCTCTACGACAACGCACAGTTGGTGCGGATCTATCTCGATGGATGGCGTCTGACCAAAGAGCCTCGGTTCCGTGAAGTCGTGGAAGAGACGCTGGAGTACGTGCGTCGTGAACTGACGCATCCGGACGGTGCGTTCTTTGCCGCGCAGGATGCCGACAGCGAGGGACATGAAGGAATCTATTTCGTCTGGGAGCCGGGAGAGATTGCCTTGGTGCTGGGCGCTGAATTGGCTGAGCAGTTCTGCCGGCATTATGGCGTGACAGAGAGCGGCAATTTCGAAGGCAAGAACGTGTTGCATCGGCTCGGTGACGTTCGGCTCACCTCCGAGGATCAGGAGGATCAGGAGGAGTTGGAGGCATTGTTGCGGCCTGCCAGGGTGAAGTTACTCGCTGCACGGGAGCAACGAGTAAAGCCGCAGCGGGACGATAATATCCTCACGAGCTGGAACGCGATGATGGTGTCCGCCTACCTCGATGCCTATCGTGCGTTCGGGACTCCTTCCTATCTGGCGGCAGCAGAACGGGCGCTCACTTTCCTGCTCGACTATGCCGTCGAGAACGGGCGAGTCTATCGGACGGTCACGGCAGGAAAGGGACGCCTGAACGGCTATCTGGACGATGCCGCCTGTCTGGCTGCCGCGTTGCTGGATGCGTTTGAAGCGACGTCGCACCGGTGGTATCTGGATCAGGCCCGCGACGTGACAGACAGTTTCTTGGAACGATATTGGGATGAGGCTGCTGGTGGGTGTTTCTATACGAGCCGCGATCACGAAGCCCTGCTCCATCGCATGAAGTCCGGGACCGATAGCGCGATCCCCTCCGGTAACGCCATTGTCGCCTCGGTCTTGTTGCGACTCTTCTCTTTCACAAGAGAGCAGCGGTATCATGATCTGGCTGAACGCCAGTTCCAGGTGTTCCGGAGCGTCATGGAGCATAATGCCTATGGTGCATCTGCTCTGCTCTGCTCGTTGGACTGGTACCTGACGACGCCGCAAGAAATTATTATCGTCGGCACACGCGGCGAGGCGATGACGGAGTCGTTGCTCGCGACGGTCCATCGACGCTATCTGCCGAATCATGCGGTGCTCGTGGTCGAAGCCGCTCGTGCCGGAGAATCTGACTTGCCGCTGGCTGCGGGGAAGACGAGTGTGAGCGGACAGCCGACGGCGTATGTCTGTCAGCGGCAGACCTGCTCTCCTCCTGTGACGGAGAGCCAGCAATTGGACCTGCTATTGTAGGGAGGGCACC
>JBDSKU010000329.1:0-8524 GCA_039916745.1 Nitrospiraceae bacterium | reverse complement strand
CCCAGCTTCACCGCATCTTTATTGCCGGCGCGTATGAGCTTGAGGTTGCGCTCCTGGGATTTCTCTACGGTGGTGAGGTCTGCCAGTGCCAACTCCGTAATGATGGTCGCAATGTCGGAAATCGGATCGACCTTGCCGGCCACGTGCACCACGTTATCGTCCTCGAAACAGCGCACGACATTCACGATCCCGTCGGTTTCACGAATGTTGGCGAGGAACTGATTGCCCAAGCCTTCCCCCTTCGAGGCTCCGGCGACCAGGCCTGCGATGTCGACAAACTCGGTGGTGGCATATTGCATTCTCTGGGGTGTGACGATGTCGGCGAGCGCTTGCATCCGCGCATCCGGCACTTCCACAATGCCGATGTTCGGCTCGATGGTGCAGAAGGGATAGTTCTCTGCTGCGATCCCCGACTTGGTCAGGGCATTGAATAGGGTCGACTTGCCCACGTTGGGTAGTCCGACGATTCCGCATTTCACACTCATGATAATTCCTTCACGTTAAGGGCGATGCTGTTCGAGTCGTACCGTTTCCAACGAGCCTGTGAGGCTAGGGGGGAAGGAAAAGCGGATCGCGCATTCTACTGTTTCAGAGGCGGTCTGGTCCAGCCCTCGCGTAGACCTAAGAGGTGGGCGAGGGTTGATCACTGAGGCGTGGAGGGGCAGCAGAATGTCATCAGCTTAGAGAACAGCGACGACCAGGCGTATCACGCCTGAAATATCTTCAGTGTCAGCTGAAGGGGTGACATGGTTGGCCATCCGGTTATAGCCGGCTTCGAAGGAGACGAGTGTTGTCCATGTCCGCGATTGCTGAAGATCCCACATCATAATTCCTTTCCCACTTAGTTGTTCCGTGTCCATGAGTCCATTGCTTGAGCGTATGCCGGCGTAATTGCCCATGGCGCTGAGCAATAACTGCTGATTATGCCGATATTGGAGAGCGACTGAGGCCGAGGGTGACGAGATTTTAAGACCCGTCCAGCTCTGGGCTTCTTCCCGATAGCCCAAGGCCGGAGTTATGGTCAAGGTGTTCATCGGGCGAAAAGCCGCGGTGAACACCTGTGTCCTTGTTGTGGTCTCCGCCCCACCATGAAGGAGGTCGCTCCCCAAGAGATAACTCGATGCGAGCCGAACATTCCATTTTATGCTGTTGAAGGCGAGTGCGCCTTCGAGGGTGTGGTTCTGGCTCCGCTGAGGATTGATGTTGAGCGGGTCAAGAGCGCTGTTTAGGGTGTTGCGCGCGTAGGTCATGGTGGCTTCAGGCCAGGTTGGCCGTTTCCAGGCGAGACTGATTCGTTCATAGGTCTGTTCCAGCCGTGAGCGGGTCGCGTCACCGGCCACATTGTTCCACTGTTGTCCGACGGCACTTCGAAGGGTCGTCCATCCTGTCTTCCATTCTCCCCAGACCTCGCGCATCGCCTGGTCTGGAACATTAAAGAAAGCCTGTCCTGCTGATCGGGACTGTACCCCGTACCGGATTGGCCCCAGAGTGCCAGCTGCGCTGAGTCGGACCATGCGTTGTGAGGCATCGCCACGTGAGTCGCCGGGGATCCGGCCTTGAAGCCAACCCGTTCCTCCTAGGCTTTGAGCCACTTCGGTTTCCGTGATGAAGTTTCCGTTCAGCCAGGTGGTCGAAGACAGGAGGCCACGCGTACGAGCTTGATCGGTCTCCGGGGCGAGGTCGCGCAGGCGGGATGAGCCTACAGGGGGGGTGAAAAATGTTGGTGTCAGATGGGTTTGGTAGAGCGGTAGGAGGGTCTGTTGCTGAGAGGCTTGGGTATTTTGATCGGAGAATATCCTCGTCCATTGTTGTGCGACATAGTCTGAACCCGATACATCACCTCCCCAGGCGAAGGAGGGAGTCAGTGCCAGCAAAAAGAACAGAAGCAGTTTTTGCTGAGTATGCATGTTTCAGGTGATGTGGAGTAAGGCGGATCACTATGAACTGTAGCACTCGAAGATTAGGCCCTAAGTTGTTGAAAAGTTGAAGCCCTGTGTCGAGCTGTAAAATTTTTCAGCTGAAATGGAATGAGTCCGGAAGGCTCAGGCGCAGAAAATTGCAGCTATGGAAAATGCTGCACGAGCGGCATGGCGGAAAAGTGAATGTTTTTCCCTGCTCAAAAAAGCAGATCAGTTTTCTTGTTACATGCTGGAAGCGGAGCGGATTCGTTGTCACATGTTACGTAGGCAGACCCAATAGGCGGGAAGAGCGAGAAGGCTCAAAATCGCGGCAAATCAACAGAGGCATAACTGGTTTCGCTCGTCCTGCACGGATGCCTTTCTCCGCTGCAGCTTAGGCGCTGTAAGCGCGGAGGCCTCGACCCCATCTTTCAGGTTGACGTTCCAATCTTGGGGGAATCAATTTGATGGCCTCAAGCCTGAGATGCGGACCCGTGGCGAGTTGCAAGGCTTCTTAGGCCGCGACTGATTTATTCGCACGCATTGTGCGGCGCACACCGCTCTTGAGCACAATTTCGCAAATGTGATCGAGACGCTCGATATGTTCGTAGGCGGCCCAGGGATCGGTTGCCACCGCACAGACTCCATGGTTGGCCTGCCCCACGATATCGAAGGCCAGAGCCCCGTCCTTCCCGATGTCGAAACATTCAGCCGTCACGTCTGCCAGTTCACGCGACAGGGCCGGCAAGGCAGGCACCGTTGGCCCTACTCTGGTGTAGCGCGAGATTTCAGGGAACTCGGCGCTGATCGCCTGGAGGTCGCAGCCGGCATAGATGGCCGCCACGATGTGTGTGGCATGGACATGCACAACGGTTCGAGTGGTCTTCGTGTCGCGTTGTAAGTTCCAGTGCATCCGGAGTTCACCGGATGGTTGCTGCCCTTCTTGGACCTTGGGCATCAGTGTGCCCGTCAGCGGATCGGGCACGAGTGCAATCCGCACGACATGCTCCGGATGCACAATGGTCTTCCGCCATCCCGAAGGGGTAATGTAGAGGTACTTCCCCTCACGCTTCCGCATACTAATATTTCCGTCTCTCGTCGTGATCCAGCCCCGCTCATACACGCGCCGCATGACGTCGCCGATTGCTGTCAGCATGGGTGCTCCATAGGTAGGTGTCTCTATAAGAGGGTATCGGTATTTCTCTTTCTGTTCTTGAGGCGAATGTTCTGTCTTCTCTTCAACGAAATACGTTTCCTGCGTGAGCGCCCCCTCCAAAGGTAGGATATCGCTCACCCGCTGTGTCTCGGTACAATCCGCCATCACGGAGGCTCTGATGGCGCCACCTCATTATTCCCGGACCTATCATCGGTTCCCGCTATTCTATCCGGTCATCTTCGGCGGGGCCCCCTTTGTCGGCGAAGGTGTCTTAACCGATCTGTCGCTGATGGGGTGCTCGGTCATGTCCGATCGAGAGGTCCTCTGCGGCAGTGATGTCCGCGTGAGTGTCCTGTTTCCCAATCATCCGCAGGCCTTGTCTATTGAGCTTGGCAAGATTAAATGGGTCAAGGATCATGAGTTCGGGGTGGAGTTCCTTCGCCTGCCCCTGGAGGCACGGCAACGGCTGAATAACACATTGCGCGTTGAACTCATCCAATTTTTGAAGACCCGTTCTGGGAAAAGCGAATTCCAAGAACTCCTCCGTCCGAACATCTAGCCGGTATACTCCGGTCGCTTGTGCCGCGTCGCTCATATCTCGTCTGAATACCAGAACATAGGGCGCATGGCCGATGGTGTGTGAGGGCATCGTCCAGGATTGTCTTTGTCGCTGCAATAGGCTATGAGTGAGCAGCCGCTGTCTCCACCATCAGCCATGGTTCTTTTCCTCCATGCAATATGCGGCCAATCCATGTTTTACGGGTATCTAGAATAGAGTGAAATATTGATGATCGACCCTACATTGGACAGTGAGATCTCCCTGTCTTTCGATAATCAGCGAGCGGTGGTGTCGCCCTGGGGTGCTTCATTACGGCGGTACTTTCTCGTAGACGCCGACGGCAGCGACCGCGATATCCTGTGGGGCTATGCAGGCGGTGGAAGCAAGAAGGGCGGCCAAGGGGATGTGTTAATCCCGTTTCCCGGTCGCGTCGCAGAGGGCCGCTACTCCTTCGACGGACAGGCGCTGCAACTCGATAGGAACGATAAAGAAGGGCCGAATGCGATCCATGGGTTTGTCCGGACCTTGCCCTGGACGATACGTCAGGCCGATTCGCGTTGCGCCTCGTTTGAGGTTCGCCTGGATGCTGAGTCCTATGGCCCTCGAGGGTATCCCTTTTCACTTGCCAGTCGCATCACATACAGCCTCGATCGTGAGGGTTTGTCTTGTGCCTTTGCCGTGCAGAACGTCGGGCATCAAGCGGCGCCGGTCGGGGTGGGATTTCACCCCTATTTTACGGTAGGCACGTCGCGTATTGATGAGGCCGAAGTGAAGATTCCCGGTGCGGGGTATCTGGAATTTAATGAACAGCTCGCACCGACCGGCACCATCGTTTCTGCGGCGGGAACAGAATGGGATTTTCGGGACTATCGCTCGATCGGTAATCGCCGGTTCAATCACTGTTATGTCCACCTCGAACGCGATGCGGCGGGAATGGCCACGGCCTCCCTGCGCCATAACGGGAGCGGTCGGGCCATCGACATCGTGATGGATCGCTCGTTTTCTGCTGTCGTGGTCTACACCGGCGATGCCATTGCCGAGGCTCCGCGGCGTGCGTTTGCCATCGAGCCGATGACGTGCGCCACGGATGCCTTGAATCACCCCGAATGGGGCTTGAAGCGTCTGATTCCGCAAGAGACCTTCTCTGGCCATTACAGGATTAGGCATCGGCGTCATTCGGCAGGTTTGTGATAGGATGCGCGATGCCGGTCTCATCCCCTCCCCATTTTTTTTCTTTTCCAGACTGGGGTAGTCTCCTGAGTCCGTGTAACGATCGAGGAAGAATTCTATGAAGACCACACAAGTTCGCATCGGTGTCACTGTGCTTTTTGTGGGCTCCGTGCTCATTTTCGTCGGCTGTGCCGCTCCGTCAACCGTGCCGTCTGGCAGTCATGGCAAGCAGTTCACGACCATGTGGGAGGAGATTTACGGACGGCTCAAACCAGAAATCGACAGCGGCAATATTTCCGTCGAACGTGGTGAGGTGACCCTGGCAAGTCCTTCTGTCACGAATGACCAGGCGAGCACCAACTCCGATGGCGCGGGGTTGTCTTCGTCTGCCGCAGCCGTTGATGCGTCTGGACCAGGAGCGGCATCGCATGAGTTTATCCGCATTCGACTGACCGATCGTGTGCTCTTCGACTCGGGAGATGATCAGATCAAAGCTGACGGGGTGAATGTGCTGAGCAGGCTTGGCCGTATTTTAGCAGGGGAAAAGGGGCTTGAAGTCGGCATCCAGGGCTATACGGACAATGCGTCTATCCGCGAGCGTCTCCGTTCAAAATTTGCTGACAACATGGCGCTTTCTCAGGCCAGGGCGGCGAACGCCGCGCAGATACTCCGGAGCAACGGTGTGGCCAATGAGGGCCTGCGGTTGGAGTGGTTTGGCGAGAGCCGTCCCATCAGTAGTAACGACTCCGAGGAAGGGCGACGGCGAAACCGGCGTGTCGAAATCATGATTACCCCGAAGTAACGGTATGGGGCAGAGACATGTGCCGCAGCGTTTTGCCGGGGTGTGTTTTCTTGGTGCCTCTGTGATGGTAGGACTCTCCTTCTCCTCCTTCGTTGATGCGCATGACAAGAGGCTCCTGGTCGCTCAACCACTCGCTCCGTTGAATAACCAGACGTCACAGGACACGGCGTTGTCGTGGCTTCGCAAGGGGCAGGCGTTGAGGGCTAGTGGCGATCTCCGCGCTGGGATCGAGGCGTTTCGCCGGGCCATCGTGCTTCAGCCCCGTCATGTCGAGGCTCATTACCTCTTGGGGGTGGCGCTCGAAGAGGCGTACGATGTGGATGGGGCACTCGCAGAATTCGAAACGGTCGTCGAACTCGCCCCGAACCACCTCAACGGTCAATTTCGGTTGGGTGTCCTGTACGGGCAACGCGGCGAAAACGACGGCGCCATTCGTGCGTTCAGTGCCGTGTTACGATCCAATCCTGAACATCTGCTCGCCCGTTTCAATATCGCATTAGCGTTTCGCAAGACCGGTGATGACCTGTGGGCCAAGCGGCACCTGGAACTCGTCGTGAAACAGAACCCTCGCCATAGCGGAGCGCACACGAGTTTGGGCAATATTTATTACGCCAGTGGAGACATCGCGCAAGCCATTACGGAGTATCGCACCGCATTGGCCAGCGAACCCGGCTATGTACGGGCTCGCCGAAACCTTGCTGTGGCGCTCAAACAACAAGGTGACCTGCCTGGAGCCATTGCCGAGTATCGAGCCGCGATTGGTTTGCAGACCGCGGACCCGGCGTTGCATATCGAGTATGCCGATACCCTCTTGGCCGGTGGAGAGACAACCGCTGCCGCGGCCGCCTACCAGCAGACTCTTGTCCTCTTGCCCCAGACCCGTGATCAGTCAGATCTCCGCAGCCGGATTACGCTTCAACTGCAGCAACTGACACCGTAACGCGATGATGGGGGACTCCTGCGTGCCGGACGGAGGGTTCTGCCGGGGCATCTGCGCGGCCGCGGGTCTTACAATGGTGGGGCCGAGGCCACGATACGGAACCGCACTTCATCCACTAGGGTATCGGCGGTCGTCCGTTCTCCCGTGAATAATCCACAGTGGTAGAGGCCCGCGGTCCATCCTGTTTTTGGCGGGGGCAACATGAAATAGCCGGATTGGTCGTTCATGGTTGTCATGACACGGTCTTGGGCGATGGCCTGTTGGGCTTCCGTCATCTCGGATGTTTCCGCCACACAGCGTGCGGTGAGAGGCACGGCATCGAATGAAGCCGAGACCAGCCCAAACACCAAGTAGATGTCTTGTTGTGTGGGAGGAAAGCTATCGCCAGGGCTCAGGGGAATAAACTCATGGGCGCCGGTGGGAAAATCGTCCCGTACGATTTTGCTCGCCGGGATGACGAAGCGAAACCAGCTGAAGTCGGCATCTCTCCCCATGAGCGAGGCCCCGGTGTCCAGCGGTTGTTGCGGTTGAAATCGTGCGGCGGCTCTCGCGTAGAGTTCTTCCTCCGGAGAGACGGGGGAAGGGGTTGGTTCCACGGAGACGGCGCGGTCTGCAGCCTCGTGATCCGCCAGCTTGGCCAACTCCGGAACATGGGGCCGCACCTTCTCGAGCCACCGGGAAATTTTTTTCTTATCGAGTACACGGGTGTCCGCTGGGAGCAGTACGTTCTTGTTGGCCTGTTCAAACTCGACGGCGGCGTCGTAGAGAGTCTGAAAATGGACGAACGCGTCGTCCCATTGCTCCAGCTCGACGAGACATTGGCCCATTCGAAAGACCGTATCCACATAGTCTTCTTCGCTGGGATCGAGGTTGGACACCTGTCCAAACACCGTGAGCGCATCCTTGCA
This sequence comes from Nitrospiraceae bacterium, assembly GCA_039916745.1. Lineage (GTDB taxonomy): Bacteria > Nitrospirota > Nitrospiria > Nitrospirales > Nitrospiraceae > Palsa-1315. The sequence continues at coordinate 1,091 of JBDSKU010000329.1, read as the reverse complement.
CCGGCCAAGCTGCATCAGGGTCAGTCCGAGTTGATGATTGGCCAAGGGATCGTTGGGATTCAGGGCGAGCAGCCTTCGGTAGATCGGCTCGGCTTCCTGAAATTGGGCTGTCGAGAAGAGTCTCCAGGCCTCTGCGCGGATAGAAGCCCATTCCTTGCGCTGGGCGCCGGTCATGTCCTTGGTGAGTACCGGGTCAAAACGGCGGCCTCGATCAATGGAGGTGCCATGGATTTGTGAGAGCAGATTCCTGGCCGGGAGCTCCAGCGGAGAACCGAGGGGAACCTTGTGCAGGACATATTGCACGTCCGCCTCTGCGCCATCATAGTCCAATACGTCAAACCGCGCGCGGGCCAACGTTAATCGCCAGCCGAGCATATCTGGAACGAGTGCCACGGCCTTCGTATACGATTCGAGCGATTCCTCCAGGCGATCGAGCTTCCGGAGCTCTTGTGCCAGTCTCAGATGGACCAAAGGATTCTGCGCATCGACTTCTGCAATGCGTGTTAATTCGGCGACGGAGTCCTCACTCTTCCCGGACCGCGTTAAGACGCTCCACTTGGCCCATCGGACATCCACTGCGGTCGGTACCTTGGCGAGGACGGTCTCATAGGCCTCCACCGCCTCGTGTGGGCCTCGCGATGTGGCGAGGATATCACCGCGTAATTTTTGGAGCGTGAGCGCGGCAGGATATTCTTGAATGGCCTGGTCGAGGATCTCGAGCGCCGCGCTCGTCGTGCCGCCTTCCCACACCGTTCTCGCATGTTCGGCGATGTGCTTCTCCGACGGTGTCGGAGAATCCTCCGCGAACAAAAATGAGCCCGTCGTCAATGTCAGCGCCAGCGGCACTGCGAGGAGCATGAAGAAGGAGTGCGACCGTGGCTGGATATCAGTCTTGTGCATCTGGGATGACAGCGATCTATTCATAAATGTGGAATGTGCTCTTGGTTGACAGGTACTATACCAAGAAAAAATATGATGGTAAAAGCGACTCTGCATGGAAGTCCGCCTCTCGCCGCTCGGTGATACGGTATCGTGACGATCTCTCTGCCCGTGCTACACTCCGGCTCCATGTTTGACGTCATTCTCTATCA
>JBDSKU010000328.1:0-9522 GCA_039916745.1 Nitrospiraceae bacterium | reverse complement strand
GCCAATGTGCCGCGGTTGAAGGCTGTCCGCGCGGGGGAGCTGTTGAAGCAGCTCCCCCGGAGTTGGAAGCTCAACGGGAAGGGGCATTTGGAGCGGCGCTACACCTTCGAGGACTTTGCGCAGGCGCTGGCGTTTGTGAAAAAGGTCGGGGCTGTTGCCGAGGCCCAGGGCCATCATCCCGATGTCTATCTGGCCTGGGGGAAGTGCAAGATTGAAATCTGGTCGCACAAGAGTAAGGGCCTCACCGAGAACGATTTTATCTTGGCGGCTAAAGCCGAACAGAAGTTCAAACCGTTTCGCGCGCCGGCATAATCGAGCCGAATGCAGGCTTTTGGATGAATTGGCGTGAAGACTTCGCTGCCGGACATTTCGGTCGTGCCGCTTCGTCGCGTTGCTGGCCTCGGTGCTCAATCCTGAAAGGTCCTTGGACCTTCGTATCGAAGGCGAAAGAAGGCGTGGTGAGGCAGTGCATGGTGAAGGCTAATCAATCTAAACCACGGCGCGGTTTCAGGCCGATAGCTTACCTGGCCGTATGCCGTCGGCCGGTCGATCCCCGGCTCGGTGGACTCACCCAAGACCTGAAACGACATCGTCCGGAAATCTTCATCAATCAGCCGGTTCTTGAGAAATTCTCCATAGAGGGTGGGGCCGCCCTCACAGAGCAGTGTCCGGATGCCATGTTCCTGGCGGAGCCGTTGCATGGCGGCTGCAAGATCGACCTGCGCTCCGTTCCCCACCGAGACAATCTTCACGGTTCCCTCCCGGTTTAACTTCTTGAGTTGCGACAGGAGCGTCTCGTGCCCATCCTGAGCGGTGATGATCCACGGTTCAACCCGTGGAGAACTGAAGAGGCGAAGCGTGAGATCGATATTGCCTGATCCGCTGAGGACGAGGACCTTCTGCCGCCCGAGCCGGAGCGTATCCTGCCGGTAGAGCCGCAATTCCTCATCATCGATGCCGTAGTCCCAGCCATGCCCCCCGGGGTTGGCCTCGTCACGGAGGGTGCCGGCACCGATCAACTGGGCGTCATGGTGCGCCCGCAGAAAGTCCATCAGCCATTGATCGTCTCTGCTCCGTGAAACGGTCTTGCCATCGACATGGCCCGTTAACTCTTTAAACGACGCCCTGCCGTCGAGCCCCATCACAAAGTTAGAGGAGATGTACGGGCGACCGGCGTCGGCCGGTGCGGGGAACCCGAAGGGGCCATAGCGTTCCCTGATGTGTTGCGGTAGGGGAAACGTATCCTCGCCGGCGTTATAACAAACCTGCAGATCCATCGGAGCCTCCCACAAAGAACGGTATGGTATTCACGTGCGGTATCGAACACGAGCCTGTACGCCCTGTTCACTCTGCTGATTGCGTTGCTGATCGTTCGCCAATATCCGGTCCGCCTCGAACGTGCCGCCGGCTTCTCGACTTCCGTTAGCCTTGCGCGTATCCTTCAGCCGTTCAACCGCTCATCATGCTTGGCAGGCCTTCGTGGATTGAGGGCTCCAATTTCACACAGAGGAGTGAACCATGCCCATCGATGCATTTAATAACTTTGCAAAGCACTGTGCGGCTATCGTGGGATCACCGTGGGCGTTTGTGTGTGCGGTCGTCATCGTCATGATGTGGGTGATCACAGGTCCTCACTTTGCGTATTCGGACACGTGGCAGCTTGTGATCAATACCGCTACGACCATTGTGACCTTCCTCATGGTGTTTCTCATCCAAAATACTCAAAATCGTGATACCAAGGCGGTCCATTTGAAGCTGGATGAACTCATCTATGGTGTGCGAGGTGCTCGCAATAGCCTGATCGATTTAGAAAGCTTATCCGACCAGGAATTGGAAGGCTTGCACCAGCAGTTTGAACGTTTGCGCAAAAAAAGCGATACTCAGTCCCCGGTGCGCCCAACTCCATAGCTCGCCTGGTGAGTATGCCGTTTACAGGGTTGAAGGAGAAGACAGAGGTCAGCAGAGCAGAAGGAAGATGATGCACCATCTCGTGAAGTCGGTTCTGTGTGTCCTTGCTCTGTTCGCCGGAGTGGGCGCTCTGGCGTTTCCTTGTGGCGCGCAGGCGCCGGCACAGACACCAACCCCGCCGACGGTTCAGAATCAAGCAGGACAGACTCCACAAGCCGCTGCGCCGTCAGCTACGTCTGGTGCCGGGGCGTTCACAGTCGGTCCCACAACTGTGCCGGCTTCCGGTGTCGGTTCTTCGGCGAGTTCAAGTCTTGGGAAGAGGTTTGGCTCTGCCGGACAGGGGCTCCCTGGAATGCCAGGCGGCCCACCGACGAAGGGAGCAATGGGCTCCCAAGACCCCTCAGGCAAATACATGATCCCCCCGACTATCCCGCCGTTGTTCTGCGATCCAGCTGTGAATATTCCCTGCTAGCGGCAGGCTGCTGAACGGTGAGTGATGAGCGCTGAACAAAAAACGAATGTCGCTTCAGCGTTCCGCGTTCAATGTTCAGTTGCTCTCCCGGGCCTTACCGGACGAGCTTTTTGTGCATTCTACGAGCGCACGCAGAAGGCTAAGGCGGTAGAACCGGATTCCGGGCATGTCCGGTTGACGACCAAAGTCAGAATCGGCTAGGCTGGCCTCCGCCCTGACGAGTCGTCACCGCGCACTGGCCACGATATGAAGCTGATGAAGGGGGTTCGTCTGCACTACGGTCGTCTGGTCCTCGTCCTCCTGTTCTCCGTCCTGCTTTCCTCCTTCGCCTGGACGGCCAAGGCGGCAGATCCCACGTTCGATCAGACGGTCCGCTACATTCTGGAAATCGTCAAGGCGTTTCGTACTGCCTATGTCCTGGAAGTGGTCGAGCATCTCAGAGACAGTGGCGTGGCACCGAGGGAAGATTGGCAAAAAGATTCGCACTACATCCCGCTTCCGGCTCAATTTGTCAAGGCAGCGGCCGATCAAGTAACCGGTTTCGAGATGGGGTTGATCGGCCTCACACCTCTCAATCCCGAGAATCGTCCCAAGACCCTCGCCGAAAGCGATGCCCTGGTGCAGTTGGAGAAAAATCGCGATGTGGGCGTGCTCACGTTCGTGGACGGCGACCAATTCAAAGCCATCTCGGCGGATCTCGCGTTCGTCCAGTCCTGTGTGGATTGTCACAATAATCATCCCAGCGCGCCGCGTCGGAACTTTCGCCGGTGGGATGTGATGGGTGGTGTCGTTGTTCGGCTCAAGCGCGATGTGTCGTCGGAAGGACTCCTGTTGGGACCGGAACCATCCAAGCGGCCGGTGGGACCGATCGAGCGGTTGACTCCCCATTCGACGGTTCCTCCCCCCTGGGTGCGTTAACGATCCTGCGCTATTGTGTCCCATCGTGACGGTGATGCCATGACACCGCCTCTGCTCATCCTTCCCGGTTTTGGCAATTCGATGCCGCACCATTGGCAATCGCTGTGGGAGCTACGTCATCCCGACTGGCAGCGCGTGGAGCTAGGCGACTGGGACCAGCCGGCCTGTGATGATTGGGTCCGTGTGCTGGATATGGCTGTGGCGGCCTGTTCATCTCCACCCCTGCTCGTGGCCCATAGCCTCGGCTGTCTTTTAGTGGCGCATTGGGCCCATCGTTCAGCATTGCCCTTGAGTGGCGCATTTCTCGTGGCGGTGCCGGACCCGCAGAGCGAATGTTTTCCGGCTTCGGCAAGCGGGTTTTCGCCTGTGCCGATGGCCCCGTTCGCATTTCGCAGTCTCGTGGTCGCCAGTACCAATGACCCGTTCGGCTCGGTGGTCCATGCCGAACATTGTGCGAATGCCTGGGGGAGCCGTTTCGTCGATATCGGCCAAGCGGGACACATCAATGCCGACAGTGGGCATGGCGAATGGAAGGATGGGTATGCACTACTACAACAATTCATTGCCTAGCAGGATGCTGAAACAGTCCGCCAGCTGCGTTCTCGGCTCATCGAAAGCCTCAACGTACCCCCGAGGGTACGCCTCCGGTTTCGACTCGCCTGCGGCCTTGCTGGACGGCCTGTTTGAGCATCCTGCGGGAGTGTTTTTCTATTGTTCCACACGTGCAGACCGACGAAGTTTTCGCGTGCAACATTGTTCTTCCTTGGCCTGCTAACTGATGCAACTTCGTATTGACCACGCACAGAGCACAGATGCACCGATCATCGCTCAGATGGTCGGGGAGTTGCTTCATGAGATCATGGCTTCGATTGGCACCAAGGCGTTTCGTGTTGATCGGGAGAAGACGGAAGCGCGGGCTCGATTCTGGATCGAAGATGGCACGTACATCGTTTTGTTGGCCCGCGATGGGGCACAGCCTGAGCCGCTCGGCTTTCTGGCGCTCTATGAATGTTATGCCCTCTATGCGGAAGGTTCTTTTGGAACGATCCCTGAACTATTTGTCCGTCCCGCCTATCGGTCGAGCGGAGTCGGCGCGACCTTGATCTCGGAGGCTCAGGGCGTGGGGCAGGCAAGAGGATGGAGCAGAATCGAAGTGACCACGCCACCGCTGCCTCAATTCGACAGGACGCTGGCGTTCTATCAGCAGCAGGGGTTCAGCATTTCTGGCGGCCGGAAGCTCAAGATTGATCTATAGCAGGCTGATGAAAACGTCCGCCAGCATCGTCTCGGCTCATCGAAATCCTCAACGTACCCCTGAGGGTACGCCTCCGGTTTCGACTCGCCTGCGGCCTTGCTGGACGGACGTTTTGAGCAGCCTGTTATAAATGATGCGTGTGATAGTTCGGTGTTGCCAGCGTCTGCGTTTCTAGATCCCACTCGATCGTGAATATGGCCGATCGTGCCGACGATAACGACAGGAGTCGTCGTCCGTCTTTGGCCACGACCGTCTCGGCTCGTCTGAAATCGAGGGTCTTGTCTGGTCCGGTCCTGTTGCAGACGATGAGCGGGAGCCCTGTGTCGCCGGTACATCGTTCCCATTCGCCGCTCGGGCCATGATGGCCCCGTGCCCATGCGGCTGACGAAATCAGCAACTGGGCCCCTTGATTCTGCAGGGTTCGGGCGATCACCGACGTATAGGCATCCGCGCAGATCATCATGCCGATTCTGGTGAACGGGGCGACCGGAATGGCGACGGCCTCTGTGCCGGGAGTTGACCAGGCTTCCGATCCCACCCGCAAGGTATTAATTTTTCGATGTGCGCCGACGATGGTCCCATCCGCGGCGATGACGAAGAGACTATTATAGAGTTTGCCGGACTTCCGGTCCTGTTCGGGGCAGGCGAGGAACAGGGTTACGCGCAGTTGGGCCGCGAGCCGGGACATGTGTGTCATCCAGGAGTCTGGCTGCGGAAGAATCCAGTCCGTCCCAAGGCTATCGGCAAAAGTATAACCGGTGACTACGAGCTCTGGCGTGATGATCCAGGTTGCGCCCAGTCGTGCGGCCGTGGTCACCGCCGTTTCGACGAGCCGCCGATTGCGCGCGAGATCGCCGGGGATCGGTGCGAGATGGAGGAGCGCAATGCGTAAGGTGTTTGTCGGCATAGTCTTCGGTTCTTTGGGTGCGTAGGCCTCGAAGGTATCACAGCCGAAGGCATACCCGATACGGGAACCGGGGGAGATCGTCTTGACAAGGTATCGGGATCGGGGAAAGATGCGCTGGTTGTTGTGCGAATGATGCAGCGGGCTTCGGTTTCTGACCCGGGTGGCAGTCACCGTGGCATGCCGCGCAGATTGAGGCGAGCATGAAGCCAGTGGTCCAGCTCGAACGAACCGGGTGCGGCATTGCTGCCGTGGCAGCGCTGGCGGGCGTCGAGTACGGTCAGGCGAAGCGGGTGGCGAATCGGCTCGGCATCTTCGCCGACGATCCGACGCTATGGTCCGGGTCGGGCCACGTCCGTCGGCTGCTCAAGGAATATGGTTTCCGGTTGGTTCGAACAGAGGCGCCCTTTACCTCATGGGAGGCATTGCCGGATCGTGCGTTGCTAGCCATCAAATGGCACGAAGACCGGGGCCGTGCGTTCTGGCATTGGGCGGTGTTTTGGCGAGGGCCTGGCGGGCGGGTCGTCCTCGATTCGAATCGTGCTCTTCGTCGCCATGTGCGGACCGATTTCGGACGTATGAAGCCGAAATGGTTCATCCCTGTCAGCCCAACGTAGAAGGCGGCTGCGCTCTGAGCCGATTGCTCTGCCGATGATCAAGCCATCTCCTCCGATTTCCGATGGGAAGACCCGCTGCGGCTGGGTCGGGACCAAGCCCCATTTCATCGCCTATCATGATCGTGAGTGGGGGGTGCCGATTCACGATGACCGAAAACATTTCGAGCTGTTGCTGTTGGAGGGAGCCCAGGCAGGCCTGACGTGGGAGACAATCTTGCTGCGCCGGGAGGGTTATCGTCGAGCCTTTGCATCGTTCGATCCGGAGAAGGTAGCGCGATTCACGGTTAAAAAGAAGGCTCAGTTGCTCAAGAATCCCGGCATCATCCGCAACCGGCTCAAAGTCGACTCGGCGGTGACCAACGCGCAGGCTTTTCTGTCGGTCCAGGAGGAGTTCGGTTCGTTCGATGCCTATGTCTGGTCGTTTGTCGGTGGCAAGCCGATCGTCACTCGTAGGAAGCGGATGAAAGATGTTCCCGCCACGAACCCGGTGAGCGATACCCTGTCGAAAGATCTCAAAAAACGCGGCTTCCGCTTCGTCGGTAGCACGATCGTCTATGCATACCTGCAAGCAGCAGGTCTTATAGATGACCACACGGACGATTGCTTCATCCGTGCCCGTCGCTAATGGTCCGCGCCTGCAGCAAAGAGAGGAGCCTTGGCGATGAAGACGATGTCGGTACGCTGTTGTATCGCAGGAGGCGGTCCAGCTGGCATGATGCTGGGCCTCCTGTTGGCGCGGGCAGGCGTCGAGGTGGTGGTCTTAGAGAAACATGCCGATTTCCTCCGCGATTTTCGGGGCGATACGATTCACCCCTCGACGCTCGAAGTATTATATGAATTGAGGCTCTTGGATCGATTCCTTGCCTTGCCGCATCAGAAAGTCTCGCGGATCAATGGACAGTTCGGCGACCTGGCGCTGACCGTTGCAGACTTTTCAACACTCTCGACCCAGTGCCGATTCGTGGCGTTCATTCCACAGTGGGATTTTCTGGCCTTCCTCGCGAAGGAGGGGGCTCGCTATGCGGGCTTTCATTTGCGGATGCAGGCTGAGGTGGCGGGCCTGATCGAAGAGGCTGGCTCTGTCGTGGGGCTTCTGGCAAACACCTCAGATGGTCCGCTTGAAGTGCGCGCGAGTCTTGTCGTGGGAGCGGACGGGCGGCACTCGACCGTCCGCTCCCGAGCAGGCTTGTCGGTGGAAGAATTCGGCGCGCCCATGGATGTCTTATGGTTCCGTCTGTCCAGGCGGCCAAGCGATCCGGCAGATCCGGTTGGCCGGTTCGACGCCGGACGTATCTTTATCATGCTGAACCGGAGCGACTATTGGCAATGCGGCTTTGTGATTGCGAAAGGCTCGTTGGAACAGATCCGGGCGAACGGGCTGCCTGCATTTCGTGATGCGGTTGCACAGCTCGCGCCGTTCATGGCCGATCGTGTCGGCGAACTTCGAGACTGGGAACCGGTCAAGTTGCTGACGGTGCAGGTCGATCGGTTGCGCCAGTGGTATCGTCCCGGTCTCCTCTGCATCGGCGATGCGGCACATGCCATGTCTCCGGTCGGTGGTGTTGGGATCAACCTGGCCATCCAGGATGCGGTTGCGACAGCGAATCTGCTGACGGCGTCGCTGCGGGCAGGAAAACTGACAACCCGGGATCTTCTGCTGGTTCAGCAGCGGCGTGAGTGGCCGACCCGCATGACGCAATGGGTGCAGCTCGCGATTCAGAATCGGGTTATCAAACAAGTCCTCAGTGGATCGGGCAAGCTCACGCCGCCCTTTGCGGTCCGGCTGATTGCACGGTTCCCATTCCTCAGCCGGATTCCCGCCCGGATGATCGGACTCGGATTTCGGCCGGAGCATGTGCAGCCATCCGCCGCAGAGACTGCGCCGGTTGGGACCGGCTAAAAGGGGGAGGAACGGCGCGACGAGCGGAGAATTTCCCGCGCGGCGTTCGCGCCGGCTGCGCCCATGACTCCTCCGCCTGGATGGGCGGCGGCGCCGCAGAGATAGAGGCCATTGATTGGGGTATGGTAATCGGCGAATCCCGGCACAGGACGACAGGCAAAGAGTTGATTCAGTGTCATCGCACCCTGGAAAATATTACCGCCTGTCAGATTGAACGTCCGTTCGAGATCGAGCGGTGTCAGGACTTGTCGGGCGATCACGGCATGCTGAAAGTTGGGCGCATATTCGTTCAAGAGCGCGAAACAACGGTCGGCAAAACTTTCTCGTAAATCGTCCCAGGTGGCGCCGCGCAGCTTGTAGGGAGCGTATTGCACGAATATCGACATGAGGTGTTGGCCTGGCGGAGCCACCGTGGGATCGACGACCGAAGGAATGGTACATTCAAGAATGGGCCGTTGCGAGGGTTGCCCGTACTTCGCCTCGTCGAACGCCCGTTCAATGTAATCCAGGTCCGGGCTGATGTGGATGGTTCCGCGATGGTGCGGACCTGGCTCCAGCCCTGGGCAGGCGATAAAGTTCGGCAGTTCACTCAGCGCGACATTGATCTTCAGTGAGGCGCTGTCGTAGCTGATCCGACTGACAGCGTCTGAAAATTCCTGTGGAAGCTGCGTCGCATCCAGCAAGTTGGTAAAGGTTATCTGCGCATCCGCATTGCTGGCGACGACCGGCGCAGAACATTCTTCTCCGTTGGCCAGGGCTACGCCCCGGACTGTTTCATCTCTCACGAGAATTTTCGCGACCTCGGCCTCACAACGGATTTCGACCTTGAGGTCGCGCGCGGCGGCCGCTAGGGATTGCGTGATCCCACCCATGCCTCCCTGCACATAGCCCCAGACGCCTCGTTTTCCGTTCGTTTCTCCCATCACATGGTGAAAGAGGACGTAGGCGGTGCCGGGGGTCGAAGGGGATGCCATCGCTCCGATCACGGCATCAGTCGCGAGGGTAGCCTTGAGTGCTTCGGAGTCAAACCAGCGATCGAGAATCTGCCTGGCCGGGGCAGTGAGGATCTCGAAGGCCTCGCTCATGGCGGGCCCCATGGCCTGGAACGGTTTTCCTGCTTGATAGAGAGCCCAGAGGTCTTGCAGTCCAAGCGTCACCAGATTCGGAGGCCGCATGGTCAGCAGCGGTTCAAGGACCGTCGCGATCCGTTCGAGCATGGCTTCATAGGCTGGATAGGCGTTCGCGTCCTTGAGACTGAACTTGGCAATCTGTCGATGGTTCAGCGCCGGATCGGGACCGAGCAAGAGATGGCTGCCATCGGGGAAGGGCGTGAACGAGGAGGGATTGCGCTCTAGAATCTTCAGCCCGTAGGACTCGAGGTGCAGGTCCTGGATGATCTCTTTTCGGAAGAGGCTGTTCACGTAGGCGGCCGTGGACACCTTGAAGCCGGGGAAGGTTTCCTCCGTGACACAGGCGCCGCCAACGATGTAGCGACGTTCCAGCACCAGGACTTTCCAGCCTGCCTTGGCGAGGTAGCAAGCCGTCACA
>JBDSKU010000327.1:0-6823 GCA_039916745.1 Nitrospiraceae bacterium | reverse complement strand
CGCGAGATCCAGAACGGCCCTCGATAGGGGTCCCGCTCGATGGAAAACCTCGTCCGTTGCCCAGCTTTTGCGCCAGAAGAAGGTGGACCTCCTGGATGGGTCTATTCCATCTCGACCGGCGAGGTGTGGATTTATGACTTCGATTTCGAGCAATTCGCTTCTCTGTTGGATGAGACCTATCCTCGCTTGAAAACATCGAGCTAGTCCTGCGATGCTCCACCCATGAGCAGACACCAGCTGGAAACACTTTCGTTCGACAATACCTATGCCCGCCTGCCCGAGGCGTTCTACGCCAAGCTGAATCCCACGCCGTTTTCAGACCCGCCGTACCTCATCAGTTTCAATCGGGCGGCAGCCGAATTGATCGACCTCGACCCGGAACAAGCGAAGCGGCCGGAATTTGCCGGCGTGTTTGGCGGGAGCATGCTGGTTCCGGGCATGGAACCGTTGGCGATGCTCTATTCCGGTCATCAATTCGGGGTCTATGTGCCGCAGCTCGGCGACGGGCGCGCCATTCTTCTAGGCGAGGTCCAGAACGGGCGAGGTGAACGATGGGATTTGCAGCTCAAAGGCGCCGGCCCCACGCCCTTTTCACGCGCCGGCGACGGGCGCGCCGTCTTACGCTCCACCATCCGCGAATATCTCTGCAGCGAAGCGATGCATGGCTTGGGGGTTCCCACGACGAGGGCGCTGTGCATCGTGGGCAGCGACCACAAGGTCTATCGTGAACAGGTCGAAACCGGCGCGATCGTGCTTCGTATGGCGCCCTCGCATGTGCGGTTCGGCTCGTTCGAGATCCTCTATTATCGAAAGCAATATGAACAGCTCAGAGTGCTGGCCGACTACGTGATTGCGACTCACTATCCGCATCTCGTGGCGGCGACAGACAAGTATGTCCGTTTCTTTGCCGAGCTGGTGGAGCGCACGGCGAGGCTGATCGCGCAATGGCAGGCCGTCGGCTGGGCGCATGGAGTCATGAATACGGACAACATGTCGATCCTGGGCCTCACGCTCGACTATGGCCCCTTCGGCTTTCTCGACGACTACGACTCCGGCTTCATCTGCAACCATTCCGATCACAACGGCCGTTATGCCTTCAATCAACAGCCCTATATCGGGCTCTGGAATCTGAGTTGTCTGGCACAGACGCTTCTTCCGTTGGCGGAGAAAGAAGACCTGAAAGCGTCGCTGGACCGCTATACCCCCCTCTGCGAAGGCCGCTACATGGAGTTGATGCGGGCCAAGTGCGGACTCATCGAGACGAAGGAAGAGGATGCCTCGTTGATTCAAGACCTCCTGGCGCTCATGCACTTGCACCATGTCGATTACACAAGCTTTTTTCGCACGTTGGGTTCCTTTCAGAGCGGAGCCGCCTCGTTGAACGAGCCGCTTCGTGACTTCTTCCTGGATCGTGCAGCCTTCGACCAATGGGCTCGCCGGTACGAGGAGCGGTTGCGCGAAGAGGGGAGTCGAGACGAGGATCGCCACGCCCGTATGAGCCGCGTCAATCCCAAGTACATACTTCGTAACTATCTGGCCCAGACAGCCATCGAGAAGGCTCAGCAGAAGGACTTTTCTGAAATCGACCGGCTGCTCGTACTGCTGCAGAATCCCTATCATGATCAGCCTGGCATGGAAGCCTACGCGGCTGCGCCTCCCAATTGGGGCAAGCACCTCTCGATCAGTTGCTCGTCCTAAAGACATTCCTCCATACCTCTTTTGGGAGATTGTGTGCCGGCCTCCCATGGGCGAGGATCGGAAAAATTCCTGAATCAGGAATCCTGCAGGAGCCTTCCAGCTTAGTCTCCTCGAGAATCAGAAAGAATCTCACTCATCTCCTCATGAAGATATTGAACCAATCGTTCAGTCAGCTCGTGGCTTGCATCACACTCTTGCTGGCTCTGGGTTCCTGCAGTGGCGGGGGGTCTAGTGGCGGAGATCCCTCTAGCCCCCCTGCACCCGCTGGATCTTCCACCGTCGCGGTCACCAGCGAAACCTCATTCCTATCGAGTCCGGTGAGGATTACATTCTCTCTCACCGATTTCACGATAGGCCTCCCTGGCACTCCGCACCTTCGGTTTTCCGTCGATAGCGGTCCGCTCCACGACTTCTACAATGGTGCAGGCATCAATTCAGATAATGGCGTACTCCTCAATGGTCTCCATACACACTTTGTCCACTGGACATCGGCGAATTCGTTTAACTTGTTCGGATTGCCGGTCGGGACTCGTCAGGTTCGCCTTGCCCTCGTGGACCAGAACAACCAGGAATTGTCCGGAGCCTCGGCAACCCACAACTTTACGGTACAACAACCTCCGACCGGTGAACTCCTGCTGCAACCAGTGCTCGAAGGCCTCAATTTTCCCGTAGGGCTCTCGCTGGCTCCGGACGGCCGCATCTTTTACAACGAACTCGAGGCGGGAAGGATTCGCATCATTAACCCGAACCCGCCGTGGCAACTGAGCCCCACCCCGTTCTGTCAGATTCCGGTTGCAGTTCTGGGAGGAGAACAGGGCCTGCTGGGTCTCACGCTGGATCCGGACTTTTCCAGTAACCGGTATGTCTACGTGTACTATACGGCTCCTGGGGCGACGATGAATCGGGTCGCCCGGTATACAGAGTCCAATGGGGTCTGCACGAATGAGACTATCATTCTTGACAGCCTGCCGGTCAGCGAGACCCACAATGGGGGTATCATCCAGTTCGGGCCTGACGGTAAATTGTATGTGGTCATCGGCGATGCAAGGAATCCATCGAATGCGCAAGATCTCACCTCCTTGGCGGGGAAGATTCTGCGGGTGAACGCGGATGGTTCGGCTCCCCCGGACAATCCATTTTTCTCGAACGCAAACCCCAACGCCAAAAAAGTATTCAGCTATGGACATCGCAACAGCTATGGATTCACCTTCCATCCACAAACCAAGGATTTGTGGGAATCGGAAAATGGCCCGAACGACAATGACGAAATCAACAGAATCATCGCGGGCGGCAACTATGGCTGGGACAGCAATCAACGTGGGGGAATTCTGAACGATCCCTGCTGCATCGATCCTCTCTTGGTCTTCAATCCCGTCATCGCTCCCACGGGGATCATCGCCATACCGGGGGGGTCGTCCGTCTACCCGCCGGTCTACCGCAACAATCTGTTCATGGCGGTTTGGATCGACGGGACCATCCGCCATGTCATCCTGAGCGGGGCGAATCTTGATCAGCTCGGCGGTTCCAACGCGGCTTACACGGGAGGGGTAGGCGGTTTGCGCAGTCTGATGCTGGGTGCTGATGGCTACGTCTATGTTTCCAGCCGTAACGGCATTTTCCGACTCACTCCGCCCTAACTCCCGTCGACGCATCTCCATCCTGAGACTGCAACCGTCGCTTGCAGTTCCCCTCACTGTCTGTTGTACAGTGGCCGTACCAATCTCAAGGAAATTGGGCAAGCTGCTCTTTCACGCGACTGATCATACACAACGGATTCCTCTATGGCTAAAGGACGTAGCGATTCGAAACTTGCGGTGGCGGGAGCCCTCACACTTGTGCTGGCCATTGCCGGGGTGTTGCTGGTGAAAGAGCCGCTGCGTAGCTCGCGGCCAGCCGGTATGGGGCTGGAGATGAACCCGACGACCGGCGAACAGTTGGTCCGCGCGCGCTTGTGGGAAGATCCGGTGGCAGCCGTGCAGCGGGGGATACGAGGGGCCGGATCGACCGGCAAGACTGCCGGAACGGAATCCACCATTTCGCAACGGCTTGGCGCGCTGAGACAGACGCTGGCCGAACGGACCAGAAACGGACAGCGCATCACCGTGCTCCTGGTGACCACGAGCGGGGGGCCTTACGTCGAGGGCACCGAGTCGCGCATCCGCGATCGTTACGCCATCGGTACTGCGCTGGGCGTCGGCTGCTATGTGCCGGAGGACGAGGGCCATCTCTCCTTCGTGGAATGGGAGCCGCAAGGGACCGTGCAGGCCCTGCCCTATGAATGGTATCGCTTGAGAAAGACACGCGTCTGCGGAGAAGAGGCTTCGCGTGCTTCCGCCGTTCTGGTCGTCTGGCTACCGGAAGAGGCCCTCAATCGAGGGCTCTTGGCGACCCTGACATCTCTTTCTCAATCTCTGGTCTGCGAGGAGTCGAAACAGAAACATGAATGTCTCCTGACCGGCGACCGGCGCACATTGGTCCGTCTGAATCCGGCGGTACAACAAGCGGTCACGTTCAAAATCATGGGCCCGCGTAGTTCGTCTGGATTTCGCAGCTTCTTGCAGGAAGCCGGGGACCTGTATGGCGAGCCGCATGAGGGAATCGGCGTTTGGCCGAATGCCGACGGCGCGATCGAGCTCTACTCGCCTTGGACGAGCGCGATGAAGGGTCTGCTCGCCTACGGACTCAAGACAGAGGGCGGCAAAGGACCCGCTTGCACGACCTATGAGGTATGCGAGCAGGAGTTTCACCGCCGACTGGCGATGGCACACGTCCGCCTCGTTTACGATGTCGGCTCGGACGAACGGTTATTCGGCGCGCTGGTTGAGGAATTAGAGCGTCGGCAAGTACGTCTCGGCTGGGATGCGGTGATCCTCATCGGGGAATGGGATTCGTTTTACGGGCGGGCTCTGCCGATCGAGTTCCGCGCCGCAGCCTGTGCGAAGGTGGCCACGTTCCCGGAAGCCGATTTGAGACAGATTCAGGTTCCGGTGGACATCAAGAAATGGTGTTCGACCGTTTCGCACGCCATCGATTTGCAGATTCAACGTCCTGCCGACTACGAGTCGCTCACGCTCAACGTGTTTCGCTACAGCTATCTTAGCGGGCTGGATGGGGAAGTGCCGGGCGACGACGCGGCAAGAGCCGCTCGGGCTGCCAAGGCTGTGACCGGGAATCAGTCCAGCGATGCGACCCGTGATCGTCCGGAAGGCACCAGCCAGCTCGACTACGTGCGGGCCCTGGTCGCGCGTATTTACGAAGAAGGGGAAGGCGCGAGGGCCATCGGCATCCTGGGCACGGACCCCTACGACGCCTTGCTCATCATCAAGGCACTCAGGCCCGCGTTCCCCCATGCGATCTTTTTTACTGTCGATCTCGATGCGCGCCACCTCCATTCGAGCGAATACAAATCGACACGCAACATGGTGATTGCCTCTCCATTCGGGTTGCAATTGGAGGGAGGGCTCCAACGCGACGTCCCGCCGTTCCGGAGCAGCTATCAAACATCGGCCTATCTGGCCGCTCTGCAAGCGGTGCAGTTTGTCGCGTGTGGATCGGCCCGTCATCAGCCATCCACGGCGGGACCCTGCACGACGGGATACCATGTCGACTTGACGCCGGACGACCGCATCTACGATGCAGGATCTCACCCCAGGATCTTTGAAGTGAGTCGTGACGGTGCGGTGGACTTGAGCCCGGTGGACAAGGAGGGGCTGCGCACGGTCCATCCACTCAGGCAGGACCTGGCTCATACGGACGAACTGGGAGCCTTGAAACAGGGAATCGGATTCGACAACGCCGCGGTCGCGGCGACCCTGGTCATCGCGTTGCTGGTAGTCCTGGTCATCGCCTGGAGCAATCAGCGGCTCTGGCTGTGGGTATTGCGACATCCTCGTCTGCTGACGGTCATGGCCCTCATCGGTGTGGCATCGTTCGCAGCCTTCGTCGCCTTCGGCGGGGCAGAAGCGCTGTTAGCCAATCATGACGAAGGGGAGCCCTTCTCCTTGACCGCCGGGGTCAGCGTCTGGCCGAGCGAACTCCTCCGCCTCTTCGTCGTGATGCTATGTCTGGTCATGCTGGGGAAGGGCCTGCGTGATCTGGCCAAGAACAGCGACGCGATCAGCGAGGACTTTTTATTTCAGGATGAGTCGGGCCGCTGCCGATTGTCACCCCGGACTTTCTGGACCAACTTGCAGCGGGTCTACCATCCGGCTGCGACCAGGACGGCGACGACGGTGGATCAAGCCTGGTCCTGGTATCGCGAGGCCGGCAAACCGTCCCAGCGAGTGGCGCGGACCATCCTCCTGTTCCTGATCTATTTCTCGATCATGTGGCCGTTGCAGCATTGGGTCTTGAACGAGGAAATGATTCATCCCTGCCGCGGCCGGCTGAGTTGCGGCATCGATTGGATCATGGCGTTGAGCAGCTCCTGTTTCGTCGTGTTGCTCAATCTGGCGGTGTTCGATGCGGTCATGCTGTGCCGGCGGTGGATCGGCTGGTTGACCGCCTCGACCGGTGGCTGGTCCGATCAGGTTCAAGAAGAATATCTCCGGGAATATGGTCTGGGCCAGGCCCAGAAAGCCGAGTTTGAAAAGCTGAAATACTTGGCCGTAGTCGATCTGATCGCCCAGCGGACCGTAGTGGTCAATCGCCTGATTCGTTATCCGTTCATCGCCTTGTTGGTCATGATCGCCGCCCGGAACGACTACTTTGATATCTGGAATTATCCCCTCCTGTTGATCCTGTCCTGGTCATTGAACGTCGTGCTGGCGCTGACGGGTGCCTATTTGCTGTACCAGTCGGCCAACAAAGCGAAAGCGGCCATGCTGGCCGGGCTCAGCCGCCAGATGGTCCAGGCTCTGGGAAGCGGCAAGGATCACGATGTCCGCGTCAAGCAGATTCAGTACGTGATCGACGAAGTGGAAGAGAACGAACAGGGGGCCTTCGTGCCCCTCTATCAGCAGCCGGTGATCGAGTCGTCGCTCTATGGCGTCGTGGCCTTTCTGCAATATTTGTATATGAAATAATAGGATACCTATGCGCGAAGAACAGATCGGCGGATTGCGGACACGTATCACGGGCGGCACAGATGGCAAGGGCGGAGGGCGCGGTCCGCTCGTCCTCCTCC
>JBDSKU010000326.1:0-9522 GCA_039916745.1 Nitrospiraceae bacterium | reverse complement strand
TTGATCGGCAACTATACCGTACCGGGACAGGCCGCAGAGAATGCGAAGACGGGTCAGGCAGATGCCACGGAACGTGAGAAGGCCGAAGGCGCGCATCAGGCCCAGGTGTCCGAGTTCGAGCGCCGTGCCATGGGGAAACTCGGCGGCAGCATCGCGTTCGTCATGAAGGGTAAGAACGTGCTCTGGACAGGGGATAAGGCGGCAAGCCCAAGCAAGGGGACAAGCGATGAAAAGTAGCCTGGATCGCGCCTGCATGGACCTCGTTGCCCAAGCGACGTTTCAGAAGACCGCGGAGATCGGCTTTGCCCATGCGAAACAGAACCTGCCCTACATGACACAGACGGTCTTGGATTTGCCGCCTACCAGCCCTGAGAAGGGTACCTCGGCCATCAGTATGGCGGCAGGACCGAGCCTGCATCGCCGCGAGACCATCCAGAAGATTAAGCAGCTCAACTACCGCGGCACGCTGGTCGTTGCCGATGGGGCGATGGGCCATTGCTTGAGGAACGGTGTGATACCCGATTATGTCGTCTGCGTCGACCCGCACCCGACCTGGATCATCCGTTGGTTCGGAGATCCTGATCTGGCCAAACGGGAGGACGATGATTACTTCCGCCGGCAGGATCTGGATCCCGCGTTGAATACGAAAGAGCGGGAGCGTAACGATGAATTGATCCGGCTGGTCAATGAGCATGGACACAAGATCAAGGTGATCATGGCGACCTGTGTCGCGCCGAATGTGGTGGCTCGCTGCCGCGAAGCCGGGATGCCGCTCTATTGGTGGAATCCGATCTGCGACGACTACGATGCGCCGAACAGCCATACCAGGCGTCTCTACGATTTGACCGGCATGCCCTGCATGGTGACCGGTGGCAACGGCGGGGCCTCTGCATGGATTTTTGCCAACGCCATTCTAGAGAAGTCGCCCGTGGCCTTCGTCGGCATGGATCTCGGCTATGCCCCCGGTACGCCGCTGTCCAAGACCCAGTACTACCATGAGCTGATCAAGTTCTATCCGGAGGATCGCCTGAGCGAAGCCTACATCGAGATCCATAATCCCTACCTCAACGAAACCTGGTACACCGACCCGACCTACTACTGGTATCGGCAATGCTTCCTGGATGTGGTGAAGCAATCGGGATGGACTGCCTATAACTGTACGGAAGGCGGCACGTTGATCGGTGAAGGCATCGAATGGATGGCGCTGGATCAGTTCATCAAGGAACAGCAGGGAAGCTGTCAGCTGTCAGCCGTCAGCTAAAAGAAGGCTGAAAGCGGAAGCGAAGGAGAGAGATATGGCCAAAGTTCTGATTATCAATCCCGTGATTAGAGCCGAAGACGATCCCCGGCATGTGCCCTATGGATTGGCATTGATTGCCGCGGTGGCGAATCGTGAAGGGCATGCCATTCAAGTGTTCGACGCGAACGGCTGGCGCCCGACCGACGAGGAGCTGATCGATGCCATCAAGGCAGATGCCTGGGATGTGATTGCTACCGGCGGCATCACGACGGCGTACGGTTACATGAAGAAGAGCGTTGAGTTCGCCAGGCAGTATGCGCCCGATGCACTCATCATGATGGGCGGGGGCGCCTTGACCGCCATGCCGAGAGATATCATGGGCTTCTGTCCTCAAGTCGATATCGGCGGCGTCGGGGAGGGCGTGATCACCTTCCCGGAGGTGTTGAAGAAGATCGACGAAGGCCGTGACCGGACGAGCGATTGGTCGGACGTTCAAGGCATTATCTGGCGTAATACGAAGGGCGACATCAAGCTCAATGAGGAACGGCCGCTGTTACAGAACATCGACAGCCTGCCGTTTCCGATGTACGAATTGTTTCCCCTCGACATCTACTTCAAGAACTCCTGCATTCTCTTGTCGGAAGAAGCCATGCTGGCGAAGCGGCGATTGGACATCAATATGTCCTACGGTTGTTCCCTCATCTGCAAGTTCTGCTTTCATCTGGGGCTGACCGGCGACATGAAATATACGGATCAGGAGCAGCCGGACGGCGGCGATGTGGTGTTCAACAACGACCGCAATATCCGCTGGCATAGCCCTGAGTTCGTGGTCCGGCAAGTGAAGTATATGAAGGACCGGTTCAACGTCGATTTCGTCTCGTTCCTCGACGAAAATCTCATGACCATGCATGTGTCGACGAAAAAGAAATGGCTCTTCGAGATCTGCGACCTGTGGATCAAGGCCGGTCTCCAGCCGACCTGTGTGAGGGACGGCGTACCCCATGATCCCAAGACCTGCGACGGCGTCCATTGGGGCGGGACCAGCCATGCGACGCTGGCCTATCCGGAAGTGCTGCAGGCCATGCACAAGGCCGGCTGTACCTATCTCGATTACGGCCTGGAGTCCTTTTCAGACCGCGTGCTCAAGACCATCGGCAAGGGTGCGACGGTCAAGACGAATGAACGCTGTTTGAAGATTACGATGGAAGCCGGCATCAGACCGATTCCCAACCAGATCGTCGGCTTCCCCGACGAGTTCTTCGACAGCCTCTACGACAACATGGCCTTCTGGGACCGGATCGGCATCATGGTCAAACCGTTCTTTGCCACGCCCTATCCTGGGTCCGAGTGGTACTACACCTATAAGGATCGGATTTTGGAACAGTACGGCGGCAATCTGGAGGCCTTCATTCTCGATGTCGGGGATGCCACGAAGATTACGGCGGTGATCTGTCACAACTTCAACGCGGTCGAATTACTAGGCCTTCGCGAATTGATGCTCCAGCACGACGTCAAGCGAATCAAAGAGTACGAGACCTATTGGCGCTCCATCCATGGTGAACCGAAGTTTGCCAAGGAAGTGCTGGCAGCCAAGGCGAACATCGAGGCAGCTCCACCACTGGTGCAGCTCGTGCAACTGGAACGGAAACTGGTCAGGGCAGCATAGGAGGCATCTATGGCAACCGCATGTGGGCCGAAATTGCAGAGCATCAGAATCGGTGGCCGTGAAATCGGCGACGGTCAGCCGCCTTTCGTCATTGCCGAAGTCGGCATCAACCATAACGGGGACGTGAATCTGGCCAAACAGATGGTACTCGCGGCGAAAGAGGCCGGCGCTCACTGCATCAAGTTCCAGACGCATCTCACCGGCAAGGAGATGATTCACACACAGATGACGCCGGGCGCCATCAGCAAGGAACCGCTCTGGGACATCATCAAGCGGTGTGAATTGACAGCGACGGAAGAACGGGCGGTGAAGCGGCTCTGCGACGAGGTGGGGATTCTCTTCCTGTCGACTCCATTTTCACGGGAGGCGGCAGATCAACTGGAAGAATTGGGGATTCCGGCCTACAAAATCGGCTCAGGCGAGATCACGAATCTTCCGCTCATCGAACATATCGCGAAGAAGGGGCTGCCGATGATCGTCTCGACCGGCATGACCGAGCTGGATGAGATTGCAGAGACGGTGAATCTCATCGAGCGCTATGACGTGCCGTTGATCCTGCTGCAATGTACCTCCACCTATCCGACGGCGTATGCGGATGTGAAGTTGGGGGCCATCCAGGTGTTGCGAGAACGATTCGGCGTGCCGGTGGGTCTGTCCGACCACTCGGTCGGCATCTACACCGCGCTCGGCGCGGTGGCGAAAGGCGCCTGCGTGCTGGAGAAACATTTCACGACCAGTCGTCAGTTACCGGGGCCGGATCAGGGCCTCTCGCTCGAACCGCACGAACTGAGAGAGCTCGTGAAGGGTGCGGATGCCATCTATCAGGCTCTCGGATCTGAGAAAGCCATCTTGGGTAAGGAGCGGCCCGTATTGGGATTCGCCAGGGCCTCCGTTGTCGTCATTAAACCGGTGGCGGCAGGCGACCGATTCACGGATGTCAATCTCTGGGTCAAGCGTCCGGCCGACGGCGAAATTCCCGCGCGGGAGTATAAAAAACTGCTCGGACGGGTCGCCAAGGTGTCGATGCAGCCGGATCACCAGATCAAGTGGAGCGAGGTGGGGTGATGGGGACTGATGATCTTCTGTGCTCGCGCAACGCGCACGCTCATATAAACTTCGTACGACGCGCGCAGTAAAGGGCAGCCTTGGCCACTCCCTTAACGAGAGGTTGTGAAGATTGAAATACCTTGCTACCAAGCAGGCTGCGGGAAAACTCGGTTGATACGGAAAGTGTGCTGAAACCTTCCGTATGTTGCTGGGGTCAGAACAATCTCAGGCTGCTCAAAAAGGCCGTCCAGCAAGGCCGCAGGCGAGTCGAAACCGGAGGCGTACCCTCGGGGGTACGTTGAGGATTTCGATGAGCCGAGAACGAAGCTGGCGGACTTTTTCAGCAGCCGTCAGGTGTGAGAGTTGGAACGCGAAAAGCTGAAGGGAGAAGATGTGAAATGCGTACCATTGCGATTGTCACGGAACGACGTGCGGACTACAGCCGGTTTAAGCCGATTCTTGAGTTGATCCGGGAGGACCCGGATCTCGACTACAAGCTGATCGTGACCGGCATTTCCCTGATGGCGGAGCATGGCCGCGATATCGATGTGATCAAGCGGGATGGGTTTACGATTGAAGCGACGATCCCGATGTTTCTGGATCAGGCGCCGGACACTGGGGCTGAGATGACCAGGGCGATCGGTCGGGTGCTTCCCGGATTGGTCGACCTGTTCGAGCGTCTCCGTCCGGACATCATTCTGTCGGGATTCGACATCGGAGCCAACTTTGCCGCGACCGTGGCCGGCGCCCACATGAACATCCCGGTGGCTCATATTCAAGGCGGAGAAGTCACGGGCAGCATCGACGAGTCGCTTCGCCATGCGATGTCGAAATTCGCCCATCTGCACTTTCCTGCCACGGAAGACGCCGCTCAGCGCTTGATTCGCATGGGAGAACATCCCAAATCTGTCTTCGTCGTCGGCTGTCCTTCATTGGATGTGGTCCTGCACACGCCCGTTGCTCCCAAGTCCGAAGTGCTGGCGGCACATGGCCTCGATCCTGAACAGCCCTATGTCGTCATCCTGCAGCATCCGGTCACGACGGAAGTCATGCAGGCGGGAGAGCAGATCCAGGAGACCCTGGCTGCCGTGCAAGAGATGCGGATTCAAGGCGTGCTCATCTATCCGAATAACGATGCCGGTGCCCAACAGATCATCCAGCGCATCAAGCAGAGCCGCATCGCCGTCGTGCGCAGTCTGCCTCCTGAGGGGTTCGTCAATCTTGTGCGGTATGCCGCGGCGCTCGTCGGGAACTCCAGCAGCGGGATCCACGAAACCGCGAGCCTGGGTGTGCCGACCGTGAACATCGGCAGCAGGCAGCAGGGGCGTGAACGGCCCTGTAACGTCGTGGATGCGGGCAATGACCGCGAGGCCATTAAACAGGCGCTGGATGTGGCCCTCTACGACGAAACCTTCAAGGCGAAAGTCGCAGAACGGGTGAATCCCTATGGGGACGGCCATTCTGCAGAGCGCATCGTTCGTATTTTGAAGACCGTATCGCTGGATAACCTCATTCAGAAAAGGTTTTACGATGGCGAACCAGACTATCGCGGTGATCGGCGGGACCGGATTTATCGGCCGGCATTTGCTTGAGACGCTGACCGGGAGGCCGACGAGAGCCTTGGTGCATCGTACTCAGTCCACCTGGCTGAGCAGTCTCTCGCATGTCGAGCCGGTGCAGGGGGACATCTTCGATCCTTCCTCACTCGATCGGCTGTTGCAAGGCTGTGATGTGCTGATCAATCTGACCGGGCAGGTCGAGGGGCCGGTGGACCACTATTTGGACGTCAACGTGAGGGGTTCCCTTAATCTGTCGCAGGCCTGTGTGAGACAACATGTATCGCGCGTGATTCATGCCTCTTCAGCGCTCGTCTATGGAGATATGCTCAATGCTACGGAGGACAGCCCCTGCCATCCCTTCTCACCCTACGCTACGATGAAATGTGCAGCCGAAGAGATTATGCGTTCGGTGTTGGGCCCGACGACCCAGGTCATGTGTTTCAGGCTGTCGAATGTCTATGGTTCGGCGCAGACGAAAGGCTTGATTCCCTATCTGGTGAATTGTATCCGCACCGGGCGGCGCATCTCCATTGATGCGGATGGAGCGCAAACGAGGGATTTTGTGTATGTGAAGGACGTCGCGGCGGCCTTCGGAAAAGCTCTTGCGACAGAGGATTGGGCCGACCTGGTCAACATCGGCTCGGGTGTTCCCACCAGCGTCATCACGCTGCTTCGCCAAATTGAAGAGGTGCTGGAACTACCCGCCATCGGGCAATATTGCCCGGAACATACCGGAGGCGAACGACGAAATACCGTGTCGATCGAGCGGGCGGCGTCCGTGCTGGGGTGGCGGGCCACGACCACCTTGGACGAGGGCCTGCGCGCGATCTTGCGTTCCCAAATGCTCACCGTGAATCATGAGGTGGCAGCATGAGGCAGTTCATTGAAGGCAAGACCGTTCTCGTCACGGGGGGCACCGGTTCCATCGGATCTGAAATCGTCCGGCAACTCCTGTCCTACGATCCCAAGATGATCCGGGTGTTGTCCCGCAGCGAGCATATGCAATATCAGTTGGTTCAGGAACTGGGACGCCTGCCGAACCTCGTGTGTTTCATCGGGGATGTGCGAGATCCCGAACGGTTGAACCGTGCGTCGGTCGAGGCTGACGTCATTTTTCATGTCGCCGCGATGAAACATGTGCCCCTGTGTGAGTTCAACGCCTTCGAAGCCATCGAGTCGAATGTGATCGGCGCGCAGAACGTCATCAACGCCGCGATTACGAACAAAGTGAAACAGGTGATTGCGATCAGCACGGACAAGGCTGTGAATCCGATGAACGTGATGGGCGCGACCAAATTACTGGCGGAAAAACTATTCACGAGTGCGCACCACTATGCCGGTGTCAGTGGGACCAAATTCGCCTGCGTCCGGTTCGGCAATGTGCTGGGCTCCCGTGGCTCCGTCGTGCCGGCCTGGATCGACCAGATCGTCAAGGGCCAACCGGTGACGATTACCGACCCGGATATGACGAGATTCTTTTTGTCGATCCCGCAAGCCGTCAGCCTGGTTTTCAAGGCGATGAATCGCATGGTGGGAGGGGAGATCTTCATCTTGAAGATGCCGGTGCTGCGTATGGGAGACTTGGCGGAGGCGGTCATTCAGCATTTTTCGCCGGACCAGGGGATCGATCCCGCGACCGTCGAGCGCAAGGTTGTCGGAATCAGGCCGGGCGAGAAGATGTACGAACTCCTCATGACGGAAGACGAATCGTCCATCGCGTTGGAAGTCGACGAGATGTTCATCATCCCGCCGCACATCGAGATTCCCCATCGTGGCTTGAAGCGCCGTACCTATGAAGGGGCCCAGCCGGCGCCGGCGGCTGGGTACGATTCCCGGCGCGATCTTCCGCTGGGCCGACGGTCAATCCTGCAAATGTTGCAAGAGGTGTTTCCTGAGCGAGTCAGGCGTCAAAGCCCCCATCGTGCTGCCCTTACGGCGTAGCCTTATCGAAAGGACTCCCATGAGTTTCCTCGAACAGAACCTCGCCATCATGGAACCACGGGATCCGGAGTTGGCGTCACTCATGCGCAGCGATCTGGACTGCCGCCATATCGAAGTGCTCCCGTCGCAGCGGCCCGATGCGATGACCGCTCGGGTGACGCGGCCATCCGGCGAACAGGTCCTCCTTCACAATTTAGAGGATCCCATCGGCAGTGCCGTCCGTTCGGCCGAAAAACATGAGATGAAAGCGGCGAATGCGTCGATCCTGCTCGGGTTCGGCCTAGGGTATTTGGCGAGGGAGTTGGCGAAGAAGGTCGAAAAGAAACACCCGATCGTCATCTGTGAAGCGGATCCGGCAATGCTGAAGACGGCGTTGACCCATGTCGACTTGCACGATGTACTGGACTCCGATTACATCAAGATTCTGGTGGGAGAGCAGATTCCATTGGAAGCCTGGATCTCACGGCTCTCATCTAAGTTCATGACCGCCAAGGTGGATGTCGTGTCCTATGCCCCTTCGGTCCGTCTCCATCCGAAGGTCTACGGGGAACTTGAGGCGATCGCACAAAAGGAGTCCTTGGCCATCATTCTTAACCGGAACACGACGCTGAAGGCCGGCGCACGAATGATGGAAAATGTCTTGCTGAACTTTCCCGATGTCCTGCAGTCCGCGGGGGTCAAGCACTTGGAGAATTTATTTGAAGGACGACCGGCGGTGCTGGTGGCGGCTGGTCCTTCGCTGGAGAAGAACATACACTTGCTCCGGGAGTTGCAAGGGCGCGCGGTGGTCATTGCGGTAGATACGGCTCTGCGGCTGCTACTGCCCCTTGGAATCAAGCCGGATATCGTCACTACGATCGATTTTAATCAGGTCAATTTTCAGAAGTTTGCGAACGTGCCGATCGATCCCGATATATCGCTCGTCTACCACCCCGGAGGCTATTACGAGAGTATCCGCGCCTTTCAGGGACCGCGGTTTACGTTGTCACGCGTGCCGAATCGAATTCCCGCCTGGCTCATGCAGTATGTAGAGGATAAAGGGGCACTTTCGTCCGGCACGACGGTCGCCCACATGTCCTTTTTCCTCGCTCGGCATATGGGGTGCGACCCGATCGTTTTCATCGGACAGGATCTGGCGTTTCCCAAGAATCAGGTGCATGCCAGTGACCTCTCCCTCTGGCAGATCGATACCAGCGACATGGATACGATTGAGGATATCTTCGGCGAACCGGTGGGCAGTATGACCTCTTTCAAACATGCCATCTATCATTTCGAGAAAGCCTTTGCGGAGACCGAGGCGGCCATCATCGACGCGACCGAGGCCGGTGCGAAGAAGCAGGGGGCCCGTCCAATGCGTCTGCGCGAAGTGATCGACGAGTACTGCAACCTTCCGCTGCTGGATATTAAGGGCATGCTACGGGAGGCCGGTAAGACGGTGGAACCCGTCCGGACGGGCGACATGCTCCGAGACATGGACTTTATCAGTGCGGAATTCGATTGCATCACGAAAGAGGCGAGCGAAGTGTTGGCGGTGGCAGGCAAACTGAAGAGAAAAATCGACAAGGGTCAGATGGACGACGAACAGTTTTGTCGGCTCTCCGAAAGGGCTGAACGGCTGACGCAACAAATGGACGGCCACGGGCGGGCGCTCTATCTCATGGGGGAACAGAACTACGCGCTGGAACTATACCTGATGCAGCATGACGTGGCGACCATCGATGAGATCGAAGAAGTTGATCGGAAGATTACGCAGCAAGTGGAACGGGCCACTGTCTATTATCCCAGCGTCGCCCGTGCCGCGGAAAACTTCAAGAAGCCGTTGGACCGGCTGATCGAACGATTGAAGCGAGCCCAGGAGTTGGCAGCAAAGCCGCTGGGAGTCGACGCGACTGCGGAGGACTGGTATCAGCGAGGAATTGCGTACAGCAAGATCGAATATGGGCGTGAAGCGCTCGTCTCTGTTCGTGAGTCATTGGTGCGTGCTCCCGAGCACGAGCCGGCATTAAAATTCGGAGCCCGTCTGTTGCTGGATAGCAACAGGACAAGTGAGGCCCTGGAAGTATTGGAAC
>JBDSKU010000325.1:0-7632 GCA_039916745.1 Nitrospiraceae bacterium | reverse complement strand
CGACATCCATGCGATGCGGTCGCAGGGTGCCGGTGGACAGAACGTCAATAAGGTTTCGTCCGCGATCCATTTACAGTTCGATATTGCGGCCTCCTCACTGCCCCCCTTCTATAAAGAAGAACTGCTGAAGCTCAACGATCATCGCATCTCTGAGGGAGGGCTGATTACGATCAAAGCCCAGCAACATCGAAGCCAGGAACAGAATCGAGAGGATGCGCTCACCCGGCTGCAAGAGCTCATTCAAAGCGTGGCGATTCCGCGCAAGAAACGCAGAGCGACGAAGCCGACGAAGGGATCGAAGCAGCGGCGGTTGGAGAGCAAGACGAAGCGAGGAAAGTTAAAAACACTCAGACGAACAATCGAGTAGCACCTAGGAGCAATGACACGTGCATTCCGGTAAGCACGATACGAATGCCACTTCACGCCAACGGCTGTTCAAAAAGGCTGTCCAGCAAGGCCGTAGCGAGTGAAGAGCCGAGGCGTACCCTTGGGGCGCACGGTGCGACGAATAAGGAGCACCAAGTCTGTGCGCGCCGCCGAGTGGTGAGGCGGCCGGGTCCGCCTTGAGGGTCTGAACGCCGCTGACAGCCTTTTTGAACAGCCGTCAATCCGGTGACGCAAGCGACCCCAAAATATGATACCCGCCATCGACGTAGATCACTTCTCCCGTAATTCCTCGTCCTAGTGGACTGACCAAGAACAATGCTGTATCGCCAACTTCGCCTTGCTCGGTTGCGCGGCGTAGCGGAGCAAATTCTCTGTGGTGGTCCACCATCTTACTGATGCCGGAGACTCCGCGAGCGGCAAGCGTCTTGATCGGACCGGCGGAAATGGCGTTCACTCGAATGTTCTTCGGGCCAAGGTCGTGGGCCAGATAACGGACGGTGGCTTCGAGCGCCGCCTTGGCAACACCCATCACATTGTAATGTGGCACGACCCGTTCCGCGCCAAGATAGGTGAGCGTGACGACGGAGCCACCGTCGGTCATGAGGGACAGCGCGGCCTTGGTAACGGCAACAAGCGAATAGGCACTCACGTCGAGGGCTGTCGCGAATCCCTGCCTCGTGGTATTCACGAACTGACCGGTCAATTCTTCCCGCGGGGCAAAGGCGACTGAATGGACGAGGAAGTCGATCTTCGGAGTTTCTTTCCCGACGTTCTGCATCAAGGCGGCAATTTGCGCATCGTCTCCCACGTCGCAAGGAAAGGCTTTTGCGCCTGGCATCGTGGCGACCAGTTCTTCGACGTTCTCCCGTAGCCGCTCGCCCTGATAATTAAAGAACAACTTGGCTCCCTGGCTGGCCGCAGATTGGGCGATAGCCCAGGCGATGCTGTGCTTGTTTGCGACCCCGATGATGAGGCCTGTTTTCCCGCTCAGTAACATAGGTCTATGTGCTCCTTGCCGCTGTCTACCGAAGGGACGATGGTCTGCTCTCTTCGAATCTTAGTCCTGTGTGAACCATCAATCGTCGCGCGAACCGGCGGAAGACAAATGTTTTGTGCCGTCATGATTGATGGCTGGCTGTTAACCGAGGGCGCCTATACCGGGCTGAAGATAGCACGATTTTAGACCTGGTTCCAGAATGAGATTGGTCGGGGGAGGCTAATTTGCTCTCGCGGCGTTGGCCCGTAGTTGAGCCAATACCTTTGCGGCTTCAGGAGCGAAGTCATCCTGCTGTTCGGCTTGGGCGAGGTCGAGGGCTTCGGTGGCGAGCAAGATAGCTTCGTGGTGACGGCCATCGGAAGAATAGCTCTTGGCTAGGCTCAGCCTGGCGTTGATGGACTGGGGTTCTTTCTGGAGCACGTATTGGAGGAGCTTCTCCCCCTTTCCCCTGTCTCCGCCCAGCATGGAGGGAAGTCTGACAAGAAAGGTGCCTTTAGCCGACAGGGCATCAAGGTGATCCGGCGAAAGTTCCAATGTCCGGTCGAGTTCTTTCGACATGCGGCGGAATCCCCAGACCGAGTTGATGTTCAACTCTCCGTCGATCCGCATCAATTCGCCCAAATTACAGAACAGCGAGAAATGGGCGTCAGCTGATCGATCGTCCAAAGCCACAGCCTGTTCGCCCAGAGCCCGGCCTTTCTCGAAATGAACAACTCGTCTGGTCTTGTCTTGTGCGACGCGACCGTTCCGACATTCTTTCATCGCCCCCTCAATCAATGGCTGCAACGATTGTTGTGCAAAGAGAGGATTGGGAGTCGCCGAAATCCAACAGGCGAGTAGGGCTAGGACAATTCTCTTCATCATTTCCCACCAGGTATGTCAAAGGTCAAACGCATGGGACCTGCTCAATTATTAAACAATCCAAGTGCCAGTTCAAGGGGATTTTCTGGCTTCTGGCCATCCTTTTTCATGACGACCCTTCGAAGTCGAATCGTAGAGTTGTCGTCACGGCTAGATAATCCGTGTGAAAAATGAGCTATCCCACTTTTTTGCACCCTGTTGTTATTTTTCCATCCGTCGGACGTTCGAGAGCATGATTGGTCACCCGGGCTAGCGTGCGGAAGGCTGTCAGCATCGCTTGGTATGAATAATGGGCATTCCGTCCGCTGGGATTGGGCAGGACAAAGATAGGGTGGTCGGCCAAGGTTTCGTCTTGCAATCCTACGTATAGCCGTGCTGAGCGCTGTTTCGGGAGTAATGAGCGGTAGATTGTGACACCGAGAAGGGCGACTATATGAGGGTGGTAGCGTCGTACTGTGGCTATGAGCCTCTTTCGTCCGGTGGCATACTCACTCGGTTTCAGCTCATCGATTCCTGCGCTCGGTCGTTGGATGATGTTCGTCAGACCAATGCCCCAGTCAGGCAAGCGCCAATCATCTTGGTAGGTCAGTGGTTCAGAGACGAGCTTCGATTCATACAAGAGTTTCCAGAACCGATTAGAGTAACCGGCAAAGTGATGGCCCGTGGCTGCTGAGCGAAGGCCCGGATTGATACCGACAAAGAGGATCCGGACTCCAGGCTGAATGTGGTCTGTGAGCCCTTTATGAGGGTGAGTCTTTGGTAGTTGATGTACAGCTGTGCGGATCATCGTTTCGGTCAAATCGCTGGGCAATTTCATCTCAAGTTCGACCAGGATGTGCCTTTCTTGATTTGAGGCGGTTTAGCCGTTGCTCAGCCATCCTGCCACAGAAAAGCGAAGGTGTGACCCTTCGGCTCTAGTCCGGCAGTTGTTCGTAAGATATTGATAAGAATAGCAAGACATGGATTTTAAAGTTCCGGCACTAAGCTTGCTGAATACTCCCAGCGAGTGCCGATTCTGGCACAAGTATTCAATCACTAACAGGGGGTCACATACTATGAAGAGCATGTTGATGGCAATCATGGCAGTGGCAGTGGCGGTGTCGTTCAGCGCTCCTTCCTTCGCCGGCGAAGAGAAGAAGGACAAGAAGGATGAGAAGAAGGGCGGCCACGTCCTCGTGTACGGCGAAGAGAAGAAGGACAAGAAAGACGAGAAGAAGGGTGGCCACGCCGATACGTTCGGCGATGACAAGAAAGACGAGAAGAAGAAAGACGAGAAGGGCAAGTAATCCCTTTTCTCTGGCGAGGCTAGTTGGCTTGAGGGGTCTCCTGCCTAAAGCGGGAGACCCTTCGAGTGCTCTTCCCTATCTGCTCCTATTCCGAAGATAGACCGCCTGCAATCCCACGATCGATTTCGCATCCCTGATCGCACCAGTCTCAATCATTCTGATTGCTTCCAGTAAGGGCAATTCGATTACTTCAAGGACTTCATCCCGATCGAGCTGTTGCTTCCCCGCCGCCAACTCGGTTCCCTTGTAGACGTGGATCACCTCGTCGGTGAACCCTGGTGCGGTCAAGATGCTGGAGAGCAGCTCCAGCTTACCGGCCCGGTAACCGATTTCTTCTTCCAGTTCTCGTGCCGCGCAAGCCATAGGGTCTTCACCAGGATGAAGTTTTCCCGCTGGGATTTCGTAGATGAACCCTCCCACCGCTTGGCGGAACTGCCGTATCAAGACGACCATACCATCGTCTTTCAGCGGCACCACCGCGGCTGCTCCTGGATGGCGCACCACTTCTAAGTCGACTGTGAGGCCGTTCGGCAACGTGACGGTGTCGACGTTCACGTTCACGATGATGCCTGTATACATGCGTTTGGTCTGCATGGGCTAGGCCTTGCGCTTTTTATAGAATGGTGGCTTGACGATCTGTGCCGGGACGTGCTTGCTACGAATCTCTATCAGGATGGACGTGCCTGGCTCCGCATAGCGCAGAGGCACGTAACCCAACCCGATGCCCTTCTGAAGGAGTGGCGAGAGGTTGCCGCTGGTTACCTCGCCGATAGGTTGGGCGGTTGCGGGGTCAAGGATTCTGAATCCGTGGCGTGGCACGGCCTTCTCAACCAGTTCGAACGCCACGAACCGGCGCACGACCCCGGCCTGTTTCTGCGCCAGAAGCGTCTGGCTGCCAATGAATGAGCCTTTCTGGAAGCTGACGGTCCAATCCGCATTGGCTTCGAGTGGCGTCGTGTCTTCACCCATGTCATTGCCATAGAGCAGATAGCCCATTTCCAACCGGAGCAGATCTCTCGCGCCGAGCCCGGCCGGTTTGAGCCCCCAGGCCTGGCCCCTGTCGATGAGCAGGTCCCAGAGGCAGCCGACCTTGTCTGCGTCGATATAAATCTCATAGCCCAATTCACCACTGTAGCCTGTTCGGGCTAGCAAGCAAGACAGGCTGCCAATCGCACCCTCACAGATGTGATGGAGCTTGAGCCCTTCGAGAGCTGTCCCGCCAAGACTCACGAGTAGCTCACGAGATTTGGGACCCTGGACGGCCACCTGAGCCAATTCAACCGACCGATCTTCGAGACGAACCGTCCTATCCTGGCCAAGCTGTACTTGGAGCCACGACAGGATCTTCTCGCGGTTCGAGGCATTCACGCATAAAAGAAATTCATCCGACCCGAGCCGATAGACAAAAATATCGTCTTTGATGCCCGCGTGCTCGTTGCAGACCATGGAATATTGGGCTTGTGAGACGGCGATCTTGTCGACGTCGTTCGTCGTGACTCGCTGGAGGAACGGGATAGCACCGGGGCCGACGACTCGCAGCCGCCCCATATGGCTCACATCGAAGAGGCCGACATGGGAGCGGACGGTGTGGTACTCGTCCACGACACCGCTGTACTGAATAGGCATCTCCCATCCGGCGAAATCGACGAGTTTGGCGCCGCAGGCTTGATGGTGCGCGATCAGCGGGGTGCGTTGCATGACGTGGCTCACAGACCTAGAAGCTCGACGTCGAAAATCAGCGTGGCATGCGGAGGGATCAGGCCGCCCGCCCCCTGTGCGCCATAGCCAAGCTTGGAAGGAATGGTCAGCTTTCGCTTGCCGCCCACTTTCATGCCCTTCACGCCCTCATCCCATCCTTTGATGACTCGCCCAGCCCCTAGAGGAAACGAGAAGGGCTGGCCCCGGTCTACGGAACTGTCGAATTTCTTCCCATTTTCCAACCAGCCGGTGTAATGCACGATGACCGTCTGTCCCGTCTCTGCCATGGCTCCGGTTCCGACCGTGAGGTCGACATACTGCAACCCCGATGACGTCGTGACTTCATTCCCTTCGGCGCCTGCTTCTTGATGCGGCATACCTACTCCTTTCCTGATCGTTGACCACCTGAACATCCTGGTGGACGGCAATAGAATAATAGATGCGATGCGGAGGATCTCCTACCGATAGCTAAGCCGGCAATCTGTTTCGAGCGCTCAATACACGATTCTCACGGATGTGGCTTGCGGGAGTCCGGTTCAGAGAAAATGACCACGCTGGCCGTGTAGCCATGCAGGAAACTGCGCCCCCCAACCGGACCAATCTCTCCTTGCGCGAAAAATCCAGCCGTCGGAAGAGACCCGAGGCGTTCTTGCACGACTCCACTATCGTGATGGGGCTGGCCAAAGAGTCCCTCTCCACGCCCGCAACAACTGAACAAGAGGGCTCCGAGCGGCGGATTCTGGTGCTTCGCTCGATCCGCAGCCAGGAGAAAGTGCAAGTCATCGCTGGCCGATTTTGCATCGCGGAGATGGAATTGCACGGTCTGGCCTTCCTGAACGACGTCTCCGATGGCGACAGCTCCGGCCTGCTGGTCCGCTCCAATCAGGTTTCGGACGAGAAAATCGCCACGGTCGAAGTGACTCTTGTGCTCATCGATGACGATGCCAAGGTGTAATGCGCGATGGGCATCACGACGTTGGGCTCCTCCCAGGGACTCGAAGACATCCTGGAGCCGTTTTAAGGCTGAGACCCCACCGAGTTCATAGATAAGATTGCCCTCCGCCCTCGTGACGACAAACCGTTCACCGATCGGCCGGCAGCCTTGGGAGGTCACGGTTCGCACCGCGATCGGTCCGGTGAGTTGCACCCCCACCACACCTCCGTCGAACACCTGATCGTTGAGGAGTAGTCGATTCTCTCCTGCATCCCGACCTCCCCCGGCGAGACCCCCGACTACTTTGCCCTGAGGGTACCGGTCGGTCATCAGGGAGAGGACTTCCTGCATCGGTGTCGAGAAGGGATCAGCGAGAAGAAGAAACGTCGACTCCTCGAGGCCCGGCTCCGGCCACCCTGGCATGCGAATTTGGTCCTGCAGTTGAGAGACGGAGAGCTGGAGCGGGATCACGGTGACCCCGGGAAGGCAGGCCACCCAGATGGTCATGGCTGCAGCGGTTTCAATCTCTTCGGCGCCAGCAATCACCCCTTCGCCGGAACAGCCCAGGCAGACCTTTGCCCGCAAGTCCTTCTGCAACATGGCAGAGATCATGGAGGTTTTGGCCGCATGGTGGGAGGAGAAAAACACGAAAGCCAGATCGATAGGAGCCGTGCCGACTTGCATCAAGATGGCGTCGGCAAGATCTCGGGTGGCGGCTTCCGTATCGGTCTTGCGCGAGACTGCGGTTGCGAACTGCAGCATGGTCGGAGTGGTCGTATCTGTGAGTTGGGTCATAATGATATAAACGTTTCTTCTCGCGGTTGCTGATAGGTTTGCAGGATGTTCAAAAAGGCCGTCCAGTAGACCGCAGCGAGTGAAGGACCGACGCGTACCCTCGATACGTGGAGGGTCTGAACGATGTGGGAACGACGCTGGCGGGCTTTTTCAGCATCCTGCTAGACCCCTGGGTCCATCCGTTCCGGTCGGTCTTTCGCCAGCTTGTTGTAGTAGCGCCACATGTAGGAATGGTAGTCGTCGAGTTGCGCCAGGAGGTAATGCAGCTCTGTGGGATCTTCTGATTCCAAGGCATGGGCCATGCGGGTTTTCAAAAACTCGGTGAACGCATTGGTTTTCCCCAACGCGGTCAAGATATTCAACCCACCGCCGAGTTGATATTCGTTCATGCCATTCCTCCGGTCGCAAGAGAGTCAGAAGAGGATAGCGAGGGGCAGGAGAGAAATGCAAGTCAGAGAATCCGCTGGCCTTGCAAGGTCATGCTTCGCCAGTTACTTGGCCTGCCGATCGAGGATGGTGCGGAGCTTGGCGAGGGAGATGGACTCGACTCGGTGGCCATCGCGGCCCACAACGGTGCTGGCCATCGTAAGGGCATTGAGAATTGCCTCCTCCGTCGCTTCAACGGTTGCGGTGATGAGCGGGTTCATATGGGTATCTGCCAACTGAGTCAATGT
>JBDSKU010000324.1:0-7446 GCA_039916745.1 Nitrospiraceae bacterium | reverse complement strand
CCGGTGGCGGCATTCGAAGTGCCACGTTCGGCCTCGGCATCATTCAGGAGTTAGCCAAGCTCAAGCTGCTCGAGAAGCTTGATTGTCTTTCTACCGTGTCCGGTGGCGGATACATCGGCAGCTGGCTGTCCGCATGGATTCGCAACCATCCGCAGGGCCTCGCGGGGGTCGCAGCGGCCTTGCGACACAAGCCAAAATCTCCCCAAGACATTGAGCCAAGCCCCATCACGCACCTTCGCATGTATAGCAACTACCTCACCCCGCGGCTCGGGTTGCTGTCGGCAGACTCCTGGACCCTCATAGGGACCTATCTGCGAAATCTCATCCTCAACTGGCTCGTGCTGGTTCCGTTTCTTCTGGCACTGCTGGCCGTCCCCTTGTTCTATCGGGCGCTGGTGAGAACGCGTCCGTCCGTCGAATTCATGGCGGGTTGCGCCGCAGTGGGAAGTCTGCTGCTCCTCATGAACCTGATCTACTTGCATCTCTGCCGTCCCAGCCTCCGGAAGTTGCGGCCACTCGACACCTGGGAATGGTTTGAGCAACAGCGCTCGTTCCTGTTCTTCTGCCTGCTCCCTCTGCTGGCAGGTGTGACCCTGTTAACCATGGCCTGGGCCTGGTTCCAAGCAGGTGTCGAGCATCCGCTCGACAGGCTCTCGCTCTTTGGATTCTCCAGCCTCGTGACGCTGGCGCTTGGAGCAGCAGCGATGCATGCCGCAGCATGGCTTATCGCAGCGATTGTGCTGCGACGCCCATGGAGCGACGGATGGCGATACCTGGAACTGCTCACCATTATACTCAGCGGACTGCTGGGCGGAGGGCTGCTCTGGCTTACCCTCAGAAAAGCGGCGCCGCTCTACGGACTGGCCGGCTATGACGACTGGTACACGTACAGTGCCGTGCCGGCCTTTCTTGCGCTGTTCATCCTCGCCGCCACGCTATTTATTGGGATTGCGAGCCGATCAACCGGAGATGCTGACCGTGAATGGTGGGGACGCACAGGATCATGGGTCCTGATCGGATCGGTGTCCTGGGCAGGAGCCTCCAGCATCGTCATTTTTGGACCGTGGGTGCTCTCACTCATACCAGGCTGGATCACCTCGGCTGGCGGCCTCACGGGACTCTTCACTGTCCTGTTCGGGTTCAGCGCGAAATCGGCAGCGCAGCAGGCTGGTGAACAACCGGGACGGTTGACGCAACTCGGACGAAAACTGTATCTCCTCGTGCTGGCCCCTGCGACGATCGTGTTGATCCTCATGGCGCTCGCCTACGCAAACGCCGCAGTTCTCAATAAGGCTTCATGGTTCGAGGTCGGAGAGTTTATCGTCGGAATGGCTTTGTTCAGCGTACTCATGTCGTTCTTTATCAATATCAATAAGTTTTCCCTCCACGCGATGTATCGCAATCGTCTCATCAGGGCCTACCTCGGTGCGTCGCGCGGAGAGCACCGATTGCCCAACCCGTTTACGGGATTTGATCCCAACGATAACTTTCCTATGGCGGACCTGGCCTCGCAGCAGGGCCCGATTCAAAAGCCGTTGCACATCGTGAATATTGCCCTCAACCTGGTGCATGGGACGAACCTCGCCTGGCAGCAACGGAAAGCCCAGTCCTTCACCGTCAGCTCACTCCATTGCGGTAGCGCGGCGAACAGTTTGGGCTATCGCCGATCCTCCGAGTACGGGAAAAACCCCGCTGTGAATCAAGCCATTACGATTGGAACGGCCTTGGCGATTTCCGGCGCGGCGGCAAGCCCCAACATGGGCTACCATTCTTCACCGCCGGTCACGATGCTCCTCACCCTCTTCAACGTACGGCTCGGCTGGTGGCTCGGCAATCCCGGAACGGCCGGCCAGACGACCTACGACCGTTCCTGCCCAGAGTTTTCTGTGGGGCCTCTGCTGGCTGAAGCCTTCGGCTTCACCGACGATCAAAAGCGCTATGTCTACTTGTCGGACGGTGGGCACTTTGAAAATCTCGGTCTCTACGAGATGGTCCAGCGCCGTTGCCACGTGATCGTAGTCAGCGACGCAGGCTGCGATCGGCAGTCCGGATTTTCAGATCTTGGAAATGCCATCAGAAAAATCCGGATCGATCTGGGAGTGGAGATCGAATTGGACGTGAACC
The DNA here is from genome assembly GCA_039916745.1 of Nitrospiraceae bacterium. Taxonomy (GTDB): domain Bacteria; phylum Nitrospirota; class Nitrospiria; order Nitrospirales; family Nitrospiraceae; genus Palsa-1315. The sequence continues at coordinate 5,322 of JBDSKU010000324.1, read as the reverse complement.
GCCTGCGCCGGAAAGATGGAACGGATCACAGCCTGTGGCACCATGGCATCGGCGCTATTCGATACGATATCGTTGACCCCGGTGCCCCTCAAGGCCTCCTCATTTATCTCAAGCCCTCTCTCACGGGAAACGAACCGGCAGATGTGCTCGAATATGCCAGTTACCATCCCGATTTCCCGCACGAGTCCACTGCGGATCAGTTTTTCGATGAATCGCAGTTCGAGTCCTACCGGAAGCTCGGGGCGCATATTGTCCACGAGGTGTTTGACGAGACGATGTCGAATCCCGCCCGCAAAGAAGGTCGTCTCTTCGAAGATCTCCGCGCGCATTGGACGGCGCAATCTGCGCAGAAGGATCCAGCGCAGCCAGCCCCTTCAATCCCACGCTGAGAGGAGCGCCCCCGTCCCATCCCGCCAATGCGGGGCCCAGGCGAGCGCGACGAGCCTGACGGCGATGTTTCCTTTGGTGAGTTTGAGGGACAGGGTTTCGAGCTGCTCGTTGAGGGGATCGATCGCAGCGACAAGCGCGTCGGTCTCCGTCTTGAACTGCGCTTCAAGCTCTGCAAGCTGCTGCTCTAACGCCGCCCTATTTTCTTGAGCCTGCCCCACATCCTGCGATTCCTTGATCGCACGACCAGCTCCGCGGATGGCTGTCGTCGCCTTGCCGATTGTGGTCGCGCTGATCGTCTTGCGCCCCATAAACGCACCCAGAATCGTCGCGCCAACCGAAATCGCAGCCTGGAGCTGGCTCGATCGAGACTCAGTTTGTTGCCGGTCGACCATGTGCTCAGCTCGGCGAATCCGCTCCTGGAGCGAGGCAATCTTCGGCGCATATTTCTGCCTGAGACTTGCTGATTGTGCATCGCGTTGCTCCCGCCCGGTCTGTTGGAGTCGAACACGAAAGTCCCGCTCAGACTCGCCCGGCCTAGTGACCTCTTTCGAGCTAGGGCTTCTCAGGAGCTCGGCTTTCTGATTACGAAAAAGCCAGCCGGAAAAATCCTTACCCCAAACGTCATAACTCTTGGCTTTTCCGGCAGCGACAGGAAGAGCCATGAACTCTGCCCCCTCCACCGGAACCTGCTCTAAACCTGACAGGGCCAGCGCTGCCTCTGTCGCATGGTCCCAATCCACCGGCACGGCCCCTTCTGTAATCGGAGCCAGCACGGTGACATCTTCCATGACGTCGATTCCCGCCTTACTGTCGGAGAACCTCACTTGCGCCCCTCCCAGCAACATCGGCTGATAGACCAATCGGCTGCCACTCGGCTGAGCGCCACGAATAGGGATGAACTGTTGCGGGACATCGGGCGGCAACAGGGGCCGAGAGCCGCCAGGCGAGAGGCCAGAGGCGCGAGGTGAGGGGGACGACGACGTAATTTGACCACTTTGATCTTTTTCATCATCCCCGGCCTCTAGCCCCTTGCCCTTCACCTCACTCATCAGCACCTTGATCTGAGTGCGCGTGAGGGGACCGCGCAGATAGGATAGCGTCCACCTGGTCTGAAAGACCTCCGGCGCATCTTCGTGGACATTGTTCAGGAGAAAGACCCGGCTCCCCAGTCCGGCAAGAAGCTGTTCCATTTTTTGCGTATCGAATTTCTTGCCGGAGCTGGCGGCAGCGCCTTCGAGCCCCTCAAGAACCCGCGCCTTGTCCCGCTCCGTTTGAAGCCGTCCGATAAACCAGGTGCCGGTGTTCGCCAGCCCCTTGTAGTCCAAGTCGACGGGATTCTGCGTGGCTAGCACGACTCCAAGGCCATAGGCCCGCGCCTGCTTAAGCAGCGTCAACAACGGTGCTTTCGACGGAGGATTCGCCACGGGAGGGAAGTACCCGAAGATTTCATCCATATAGAGGATGGCACGCAGGCTGGTTGTTCCCGATTGTCCCCTGATCCAGCCAAGGGTCTGGCTCAACAGCAGGGTCACGAAGAACATCCGCTCCGCATCGCTCAAGTGCGCAATGGAAAAGATGGCGACCCGCGGTTTGCCTGCCGGGCTATACAACATTTTTCCGACATCCAACGCCTCCCCTTCGAGCCAGGCGCTGAAGCTCGGCGCAGCGAGCAGATTGTTGAGCTGCATGGCCAACGCAAAGCGATCTTTCGACGGATAGAACGAATCGAGGTCGAGCACACCGACTTTAGATACGGGTGGCGTTTGGATCTGTTGTATGAGCGCGGCCAAATCGAGGTCCTGCCCCTTCCGCCAGGCCTGGTCCAGAATCGTTGAGAGCAGGATGTGCTCACGGCTCTTGATCGGATCGGCGTCCACGCCGATCAAGCCGAGCAAGCTGGTCGCCGTGGTACCCACTCGCTCGCGCAGCAACTCGACATCGTCCAGGATGTCCTGCGAGGGCGCGGCAAACGACTTCAGAATGGAAACCGGTATTCCCGCGTTACTGCCCGGCGTGTAGACGACAAAATCCGCCGCATCCTTGAGTTTCTGAATGCGCTCACCGCTTTGGCCCCACTCGCTCAAACCTTTCTTCCATAACTCCGCCTGCTGCGTCGCAAAGTCACCCGGGGAGAGACCTTTCTTACGCGCATCGTCCTCGTTGATCCAAGGCGCGAAATCTTCGCCGCGGAGCTGCGGAAACGTCAACAGCAAATTCGCCAGGTCTCCCTTGGGATCGATCACGATAGCCGGGATGCCATCGATGGCGGCTTCCTCAAGGAGACCAAGGCACAGCCCCGTCTTACCGCTGCCGGTCATCCCGACGCAGACGGCATGGGTGACCAGATCTTTCGAGTCGTAGAGCAACCAGCCTGGCTTCGGTTTCTTCTTGGCCAGATCGTACGGACGTCCGAGGTAAAACACCCCAAGCTTCTCAAAATCTTCCACGGCGCCATACTCCTTTCAGTCTCGTCGACCGACCTACCTGCTCGAAATCTACATGCATATAGGGCGACATTCTAGTAAGGAGGCCTGCGGACTGCAAGATAACGCACCGGCCAGCGACGAAGCCAACATGCTATATTGCCGCGCATTCGACTCTATGCGGAATATGAAATGATATCTTCGTTGGCACGACTCACCGCCTCCCTTGCACTGTTCCTATTGACTCTCCCGGGATGGGCCTCGCCCGCATGGGCTGAGGCCACTGCGCAGAGCATGCATTGGGGCGCCCTCGCATTTCCCGATCACGACCGCACCGTGACGCTCGGATTCTACAACGACAGTTTCACAGAGTTTAATGGGTCTGGCCAGCGCTATAACGACATACGTCAAACGGATAGTTTTAATTTTGGGACACTGAGCTGGACGGAACATCTGGAACATTTTAAAGGCTGGAATGCCAACCTTACGGTTGGAGCAGGTCCGACACAAGACAAGATTCGCCGCGTGATCCAGAACGACTTCGCGCATAGGCTCACCGGTCAGACCCGTGTGCCGATCGGTGCGACGCGCGACACGATCGACTTCATGACCAGCGGCACGTTGACAAAATGGACAGGGCTCTTGGGGAGCGAGGATGTCTTTTTCTACGGAATAGGGGGAGCGGCAGGGTCCCTCTACTATGAGCCCTATGTTCAAATCGGCTTGAGACGATTGTCTCTACCGGGGAGCGGCCCCTTGCTGTCCGACTACGTCCGCATCTCTGCGCTGGCCCGTTATGGCCGTCCCTTCAGCGGAGCCGCGTTCCATCAAGTCGCCAACCATTCCTATCTCGGACAGGTGTCCGTCGGAATCGGCAATTACCGGCGCAACGATTGCGACGCTCCTTGGGAAATCGAGATCGGGCTGACCGCGGATTCAGGCCTGTTCGTGGGCCATCAAGGGAACTCTATTAATGAACGGTTCGTGACGATCGCACTCCGCTACTCCGCCGTAACGGTTGAAAGCTGGAACGACGCCATCAACCAGAAGGACTACGGGCCGACTTTCGGCGCCCGCCTGACCTTGAATATGCTCTATCTCTACGATCGACTCACCGATTTCTAGCGGGATGCTGAAAAAATGGGCCGGGGTGGCTGGGACGGTCCCCGTGCGCGCGCAACGCGCGGCCTCAGAAGACCCTCGTTGGACGCGCGCAGTTGGGATCATCCCAGCCACCCCTTATTAAGTGATAGTTCGCTGCGGCCTTGCTCGGGACAAGGCGCGTCTCGGCGCGCCAGGGTTGGGCGGGTGAGAAGTCTGGCCTTTTTGAGCATCCCGCTAAGCCATCTCCCTCTTCTGCTCCCCCTAGAGGCCCTCGCTATTTTGCAGTGACAAATCGGTTCTCCTTCCGTTGCTAGTACGGGGAGGGGCGCAGACTGCATGACGAGCCATCCGTGGCGCACATCAAAAACATGTTGCCACTCCAATTCACTCCAGTGCAGGATGCGCGGATGATGCATTGCCGCAAGCGAATCGCACCGTATCTTGTGCTCTCTCTGTTGTTCCTGCTCAGATGGACTCAGCCAAGTTGGGCGGAAGCGCCGGCGCAAAGCACCCACTGGGGAGCCCTCGCATTTCCCGATCACGACCGCACCGTCGCACTCGGGTTCACCACTGATCGTTTCACAGAGTTTGACGGAGCCGGCAAGCGCTATAACGACATACGCCAAACGGATGGTTTTAATTTTTGGTCGCTCAGCTGGACGGAGCGGCTGGAACATTTCAAAGGCTGGAATGCCAACCTCACGGTCGGAGCCGGCCCCACACAAGACCGGTTTAGCCGGTATCTCCAGAACGACGTCGTGCACAAGTTCCGCGGTCTGACCCCTGTGCCCGTCGGCGCCACACGCGATGCGATCGACTTCATGACCAGTGGGACGTTGACGAAATGGACAGGGCTCTTGGGGAGCGAGGATGTGTTTTTCTACGGAGTAGGCGGAGCGGCAGGGTCCCTCTACTATGAGCCCTATGCCCAAATGGGCTTTAGACGGCTATCGCTATTGGAATTTTTGCCGATTGTGTCCGACTACATACGTTTCTCCGCGTTGGCCCGCGCCGGCCGTCCCTTCAGCGGATCCGCATTTCACCAGGTCTCCAACCATTCCTACCTCGGGCAGGCGTCCGTCGGGATCGGCAACTACCGTCGAACAGACTGCGACACCCCGTGGGAAATCGAGCTCGGCCTGACCGTGGATTCCGGCCTGTTTGTAGACCATCGGGGGAATTCTTTGGAAGAGCGGTTCGCGACGGTGGCACTTCGCTACTCAGCCGTGACCTTTGAAACCTGGAACGACCTTATCAATCAGAAGGATTACGGCCCAACCTTCGGTGCCCGCCTGACTGTGGATGTACTGTACCTCTACAATCGGCTCACCGACCTCTAGCGGGATGCTGAAAAAGTCCGCCAGCTTCGTTCTCGCATCGTTCAGACCCTCAACGTACCCTCCGG
>JBDSKU010000323.1:0-3449 GCA_039916745.1 Nitrospiraceae bacterium | reverse complement strand
GTGTTTCTTTCGTTCACCCTCTCGCAAGCCGGCATGGTGCGCCGCTGGCTAGGCAAGCGCGGACCCCATTGGCGGAAGAAAATCGTTATTAACGGCATCGGCGCGGTCGCCACCGCCATTGCGACCGCGATCATCGCCAGCACCAAGTTTATGCACGGAGCCTGGATCGTCATCGTGCTGATCCCGGTCCTCATCATGATGTTCCGGGGCATCCACGCGCATTATAAGGCCGTCTCCGACCAGATCGTACTCGACCGGCGAGGAAGCCGTCCTCCGATGCCTCAGCGGAATATCGTCATTGTACCGATCAGCGGAGTAAACCGTGCCGTCATCCGCGCAGTCGACTATGCCCGAAGCCGGCCGGGAGAAATTCGCGCGGTGTTAGTCGATGTAGACTCGGAAAAAACGGCCAAACTCGCAATGCAGTGGGCCCAGTGGGGATGCGGCGTCAACCTCATCGTCTTGCCCTCGCCCTATCGCTCCATCCTGAGTTCCCTCCTTGACTACATCGAGGAGATCTTGGAAAAGGAGCCGGACACCTGGGTCACCGTCGTGATTCCCGAAATTATCCCGGCTCGCTGGTGGCAGAATATCCTGCACAATCAGCGAGCGCTTCTCTTAAAAGCCTCACTCCTGTTCAAAGATCGCGTCATCCTGACCGACGTCCCCTTCCACCTCAAGAGGTAACCATGGACCGTGAAGCGTCGACCGTGAAGCATGAAGTGTGGCGGTGGAACGTTAGCCTATTCGCGGGAGCCTTATCCCTTGGCCTCGCCCTCATAGCCCAACCAGCCCAAGCCTTCAAGATCCTCGAGCCAGCCGAGGGGACCAATCTGACATCGGGCAGCACCGTCACGGCCCGCGTAGACCTTGGCAAAGATTCCGGCATCGTCCAGGTTCGCTACTATTGGTATGGCGAACAGGATGACAGGCTGGTGGAACAGGAAGACGCGACAGCTACGGGATTGATCGTTGCGCCGGTGGCGCTGATCGGATTGTCCAACCATGACCCGGCCTTCGGCGGCCCGTTACGGGTCCCGAAAGACGGCATCGGGCCGATGCGGTTGCTCGCGGTCGCCGATATTTCACGCGGGCGATTGGGCACGAGATCCGACTTCGATGAAATCCTCGTGCACGTCGAGCCAGCCGCTTCCCTCGCCATCATCGATTTCGAAACGGACAAGCCCTTGCACCTCGGACGGACGGGACAATCCTCCGCATTCGGTCACGTCGACTCAATGGGCAAGGTCTTCGAATTGCCCGTGGTCGGTGAGTTCACCGATGGCGTAACCCGCCGGATCAGCACCCTGGGCAGCGGCACGAAATACCAGTCCTCGAACCCCAAGGTCATTCAAGTCCTGCCCAATGGCCTCCTGCAGATTGTCGGTAACGGAAAGGTGATCCTCACCGTCACCAACCGCGGCAAGCAGGCCATGCTCGATGTCACAGTAGACGTGAACGAGGAGCCGAACGAACCTCCGGTCGCGGATGCCGGCCCCAACCAATCGGTCAAAGCCGGAACGAAAGTGAAGCTGAGCGGGTTAAAGAGCCGGGATGCGGAAGGCGAAGCCCTCTACTATGCATGGAGCCAAGTGCGAGGCAGCAAGATCGCACTACTGGACGTGGATAACGCCGAAGCTTCCTTCCTCGCGCCGACCGTGTCGGAGAAACGGACTTATCGGTTTAAGCTGCGGGTGACGGATAAGAAGGGGGCGGACAGTGTGCCGGCGTTCGTGGACGTGACCGTTGAGCCTTGACGGCTGCCTTGGCGGCTGCTGAAAAAGGCCCCCAGCATCGTTCTCAGTCGTGTGTCTCCTTGCGACGTACCCTCTCGGGTACGCCTCAGTCGCCCCACTCCCTGCGGCCTTGCTGGATGGCCTTTTTGAGCAGCCTAATATTAGTCAGGACAGTCCATTAGAAATAGAAAGTGTACAGAGTTGAAGACAGAAAAGAATAGAGTGCGGAACCACTTCGCATACACAGATGAATCTGGCAACACAGGTCAGAATCTGTTTGACGAGGCGCAGCCATTCTTTTGGACTGGCACTCTTCTCACAAATGCCGATGTGGATCTGACAGGACAGACCGTTCACCAGACTTGGCTCTCAAGTCTGGGAGTCTCTGAACTCCATGGGTATGCACTAGGCATCCGCAAGATAAACAGGATTTCCGCTGAGCTCAAGGTGCTTCTGCAGACTCATGCCTCTCGATTTGTCTTCACACAAATTGAAAAACGGTTTCATGCTGCAGCACGGCTTTCATTTACGATCCTTGACTCAGATTTCAACAAAGCTGTGTCGCCCATGCACAATCTCACCTCAATCTTTCACCGGAAGATGGCTCTAGACATCTTCTCCGTTCTTACCCGCGGCGAAGCAAAAGCATTTTGGTCTGCATACGAAAGTCGCGATCTCTCACAGTTCGTACAGATACTAGACAATCTAAGATTACGAATTTACGAACGCCATACTGACAACCGTGGCCGACAGCTATTGCTCGATGCACTTAACTGGGCAGCGGCTAACCCTCACGAAATTCTCAGATCGACCCGAACCGATAAGGACTCACCAAACATCTTGGCATTAGATCTTCTGCTGAGCGGCATTCATAAGGCAACTGGGAAACGGTCGAGAATTGTGAGGTTCCTTCACGACGAACAACAACAGTTTGGTAGGGCGATGGCTAACAACTTTGATTTTGCAAAGAACGTTCGGGGGTTTGCAGATGAATCTACCCTCCTCTTCCGCATGGAAAGGGTTGAGAAGTTCTTATGCCCCATTGAAATGGCATCCTCTGAGCAGTCGATAGGCCTGCAGATCACTGACGTAGTCCTATACCTAATGTCACAATATCTTGAAAATTCGTATCAGCCACGCATAGATGACTGCGGTGCACTCTGTGAGTATGTAACACAAAATTCTGTACTGGAGGTGTTCACGTATGATGGCCTCAAAGACTCGTTTATGGGCCAATACTCAGAACTGATGAATCGAGAGTTCACCCCTGACCAGATAGCGAAGGCTCAGCAGTTAAGAGACCAGATCGAAGAGCGTCGGGTGAAAAATATGACCTCACAAGATACAGCCCCCTAAGCGGAGGAGCCGATCATGGCAACGCTCACAATCTCCCTCTCAGATGAAGAAATGCGGCGGCTGGAAATGCTGGGCAAGCGCGAGGGCCTGACCGTGGAGCAGATTGCGCGGCTCGCTATTCATGACTTCATCGGCCAACCCGACGATGCGTTCCGTGCCGCTGCCAACCGAGTGATGGAGAAGAACGCCGATCTCTATCGGCGTCTTTCGTAGCCCACCAACTCATTAATCTGCTAGCCGCTTCAGCATCGGCCCATACTGTTTGCGCAGCTCTTTGATCACAGCTTTGATTCGTGACGAGCCGACCCCAATCTTCGCTTTCCGCTGTCTCACCTTCTTGGTTTTCATACCTCGATG
>JBDSKU010000322.1:0-22695 GCA_039916745.1 Nitrospiraceae bacterium | reverse complement strand
CCAATGCTTTGAGCGTGGCATCGACATTCGTGCCCTTCGAATCGTTCACAAATCGGACCCCTCGGCGCTCGCGGACAATTTCAAGCGCATGTTCGAGGCCGGGAAACGTCATGAGAACGCGACGAATCGCATCGAGTGGACAGCCACACAGCACCGCATAAGTCGCGGCCGCCATCACGTTCTCCACGTTGTGGTTGCCGATGATGCGGATCTCGCTTCGGCGACAAATCTCCTGCCGCACACCGGTCACCGTCGTCACAATCAGGTCGCCTTCGAGAAACGTACCCCCATCCAGATCGGCACCGATCGTCGAGGCCTTCGTAAACCCCAACCGCTTTGCCCGAACTTGCTGTCGTAACGGTGCCACACGGTCATCGTCGAGGTTGAACAGGGAAAAATCGGACGCGATTTGATTCTCGAAGATCCGCTGCTTCGCCGCGACATATTCGTCCAGAGACTCATACCGATCCTGATGGTCGACCGTCACGTTGAGCAAAGCCGCGATCCAGGGATGGAATCGATCGACCGTTTCCAGCTGAAAACTGGAAACCTCCACGACGAGGTAGTCGAACGGACTCGGCGTTCCTGCCTGGCTGGCACGAAGGTCTTCTACCGCCGCTTCGCTCAAGGCGGTGCCCAAATTGCCTCCGACAAACGCGCGTTTACCATTCTCGGCGAGAAACTTACCGATCAAGGTCACGGTCGTGCTCTTGCCGTTGGTTCCGGTAATCGCCAGAAGCGGGCTCCGGAAGAACTGCGAGGCCAACTCCAATTCGCTGATCACCTTGACCCCGCGCCGACGCACTGCCTCGAGCGCAGCGAGCCGATAGGGCACACCGGGACTGATCACCACCAGGTCCGCCTCATCGAGCGAGGATTCGTACCGCGCCCCAACCGTGACGCCGACGTGATCGCGGTCGATGCCCCCCAGAACCGCCGTCAGCTCTGCCGGCTCCTTGCGATCGGCCACCGTCACGCGCGCGCCAGCCAACTGCAGCAGACGGCAGGCCGCCACGCCGCTTCTGGCGAGTCCCATGACCGTGACACGTGCACCTGCAAGTTCCACTGCTGCTACTCCCGCCATGCCATCACCGGAGCTTTAAGGTACTCAAACTCAATAAGGCCAACAGGATGGCGATAATCCACAAGCGCACCACGACCTTAGGCTCCTCCCACCCTTTCATCTCAAAGTGATGATGGATGGGCGCCATGAGAAAAATACGTTTCCCGCGCGACTTGAACGAGATGACCTGAAAAATGACCGAGACCGCTTCGATCACAAACACGCCGCCGACCATCAACAGCAGCAACTCGTGCTTGCTGATCACTGCAACCGTGCCCAGCGCCGCTCCCAGCGGAAGCGACCCGACATCCCCCATGAACACGGTAGCCGGATAAGTGTTGAACCAGAGAAATCCCAGACTCGCCCCCAGGATTGAAGCGGTAAAGACCGCCAATTCGCCGGCCCCTTCGATGTGCTGAATAAGCAGATAGTCCGACATCAGTCGATGGCCGGCGACATACGCCACGATCGTATAGGCCAACGCTGCAATCATGACGGGCCCGATCGCGAGCCCATCCAGTCCATCGGTCAGATTGACGGCATTGGAACTCCCGACAATGACCAACACGGCAAAGCCGATATAGAGCCAGCCGAGATCCGGCACGACATTCTTGAAAAATGGAATGCTGAGCTTGGTGGTATAGCCAGGCAGGAAATAGAGAACCACCGCAATCCCCAAGGCCACCGCCACTTGCGCTGTGAATTTCTGCCCCGCCGACAGCCCCTTCGATTGGGACTTGATGAACTTGAGGTAGTCGTCGGCAAAGCCGATCGCCCCGAATCCCAGCATGGCCGCGAGTACCAGCCAGACATAGGGCTTCGCGATATCCGCCCACAGGAGCGTCGAAAGGACCACGGCGAAGAGGATGAGGATCCCGCCCATCGTAGGCGTCCCGCTCTTCGCCAAGTGACTCTTGGGACCGTCGTTGCGGATCTGCTGACCGAGCTTAATTTCCTGTAACTTCTTGATCACCCACGGGGCCAGCACAAAGGCGATCAAGAACGCGGTCACGGCCGCATAGATGATCCGGAAGCTCAGATAGCGAAACACGTTCAGAAACGAATAGTCCGTATGAAGCGGATACAGCCAGTTATAGAGCATGCCGTCTTTACCTTCAGAGTGATCCGTCTGCCAGACCGAACCTTGCGTGGAATGGGTGCCGACTTCTTACGACGCTTGCTTGATAACCGCCCTCATCCCCGTCAGAACCTGCACCACCTGCTCCATTTTCATGCCGCGGGAGGCCTTCACTAACACCACATCACCCTGCCGCACGATCTTCTTGAGGAGATCGGCGGCGGCTCCCGCATCGGCCACTTCGTCGATCTGCGAGCCTGCCATCCCGCCCTGCCTGGCCCCATCCGCGATCTTCCGACCCAATGGGCCACAGGCGATCAACCGCGACAGGCCCTGCGTGGCAAGAAACTGTCCAACCTCCCGATGCATCAGGCCTGTCTCAGATCCAAGTTCGAGCATGTCTCCCACCACTGCAATCCGTTCACGCGCCGGGCTCCACTGTGCCAGCAATTGAAGCGCGGCTTTCATCGAAGCGGGGTTGGCATTGTAGCAATCGTTGATAATATGGACGCCACGATGGGTCACCACCTGCGACCGCATCGCGGCAGGACGGAATCGACCGAGTCCCTGGACAATCATCGAACCGGACAGGTTCAACGCCGCACCCACCGCGGCGGCGGCAAGCGCATTGGTCACGTTGTGTGTTCCATGCACCTTGATTCGCGCAGTCACAGGACGGCTCTTTCCAGGGAGGTGCAAGCGAAAGGTCGTGCCCTGGCGCACATCGGACGTGACCCCGCTCGCGCGGACATCAGCCATTTCCGAAAATCCGAACGACATGACTCGGCATTGCGCCCGCGCAGCGAGATAGTCGAAGTAGGGGTCGTCGGCGTTCAAAATCGCCGTGCCATCGGCTGGAAGCTGGTCCAACAGTTCCGCTTTGGCCTGCGCCGATCCTTCCATGCTGCCAAAGAACTCGAGATGATCGGGGCCGATATTGGTGATGAGTCCGATCGTGGGCCGGACGATTTCGCAGAGCCTGGTCGTCTGTCCCTGCTGATCCACCCCCATCTCAATCACAGCCGCTTGATGGCGAACCGTCAGCCGAAACAGGGTAAAGTGCACGCCGATCCGATTATTGAAGTTACCTTCGGTCTTCAATACCTGCCATCGTTGCGCCAAGACCGCCGCCACCATCTCTTTCGTCGTCGTCTTGCCGTTGCTTCCGGTCACCGCCACGACGGGAATATTGAACCGGCTGCGATGATGCGTCGCTAACTGCTGGTAAGCAAACAGCGGATCGCGCACGCCGAAGAGAAACGGCGCAGGCCGGCCCTCGATCCGTCGAACCGCTGCAGAACTTGGTGGAAGGCGATACTCATCATGCACGATCGCTCCGGCCGCGCCTTGCGCGAGAACGGCCGGGACAAAATCATGGCCATCGAATTGCTCGCCTCTGAGCGCGACAAAGAGATCGCCGCGGCGAATGGATCGAGAATCCGTCGTAATCTGTTTGATCGGGCGCTTCCCCGATGACGAGTCCTGTCCCGCAAGGACTTTCACGCTGATGACTTCTCGTAATTCCTCGACCGTAAAGAGTCCCATTAATTCCTCATCCTGTGCGCCCTCAACCGTGGCCTGGACTTTCACGCGCAATCCTGCAATTGCTGAATCGCCTCGCGAGCCACCTCACGATCGTCAAAATGAAACTTCTTAGTGCCGACGATTTGATAATCTTCATGCCCCTTACCGGCAATGAGCACCATATCGCCACGATGCGCCTCACGAATGGCTGCCCCGATCGCCTCACGGCGGTCGGGCACCAAGCGATATTGCACGTGGCTGCGATGCACGAGCGCCTCGCGTACGCCGACCTCGACTTCGCGGAGGATCTCCATCGGGTCTTCGGTTCGAGGGTTATCGGACGTTAGGATCACCACGTCACTGTGTTCCACGGCGGCACGTCCCATCTTGGGCCGTTTTCCCCGATCCCGATCACCGCCACAGCCGAATACCGTAATGATTCGATCGGTCTTCAAGGCCTGCGCGGCCGTGAGCAGCCGAACGAGCGCATCGTCCGTATGGGCATAGTCGACGACGACGGTAAAGTCTTGCCCGGACGAGACCCGCTCGAATCGTCCCGGGACATTGGCGATATGCGCCGTCGCCTCGCGGATTTGATCGATCGTGGCCCCGTCGTGCAACGCCACGCCGATCGCCGCCAGCAAGTTGTAGACGTTATGTTCTCCGACCAGCCGGCTTTCGACCGTGAACGTTCCGCTCGGAGTGGCCGCGGTGAATGTCGTCCCAGCAAGCGAGAGACGCACTCCTTCCGCCTTGAGATCGGCCTGATTCTGAATGGCATAGCCCCAGACTGGCATGGGACAGACCGCCTGGATCGACTTTCCACGAGGATCGTCCAGATTGACGATGGCGCGCTTCCCAACTTTCTGCCCTCCAGCCAATCCCGTGAACAGTCGTAACTTCGCCTCATAGTACTCGTCCATCGTGTGATGGAAATCGAGGTGATCCTGCGTGAGGTTCGTGAAGACCGCCACGTCATACTCGCAGCCCGAGGTCCGGTCCAGCGCGAGAGCATGGGACGATACTTCCATGACTGCGGCATTGAGTCCGGCCTCGACCATCTTCGCCAACAACTGCTGGAGGTCGAGCGCGCCAGGCGTCGTGTGAGAGGCAGGGAATATCTCCTGCCCGATCTGATACCCCACCGTGCCGATTAACCCTACCCGTCGACCGATCCCTTCCAGGAGCGATTTACAGATGTAGGTGGTCGTGGTCTTCCCGTTCGTACCAGTCACGCCAATCATCTTCAGACGGGCGGAGGGATCGCCATAAAACCGGCTGCCGAGAAGACCGAGCGCCTTGCGCGAATCGGCCACCCGCACGAACGGCACCGACCCGGATGCCACTGCCGCCTGCGCGATCACCGCACCCGCTCCGGCCTTGATCGCCTGCTCGACAAAATCGTGCCCATCAACGCGCTCACCCTTAACGGCAACAAAAAGGCTCCCACCAGTCACGGCCCGCGAATCGTCCGCGATCCCATGCACCGAACGATTCACATCGCCTCGCTGCTCCAAAACCTGAACCTGCCAGGAGAGCGCCGCAAGCAACTGCGTGACAGTGAGAGGGTCTCGCGCCATAGCCCCTTAATTATCCCTTGACGCCAATGCGATCTTCACCGTGTCCTCCCTGGACACGCCAAGATAATTGAGCACCTGCTCGCCCACCCGCCGAAACACGGGCGCGGCGACAGTCCCGCCCCAGGCCTCGCCTTGAGGCTCATCGATGACCACAATCATCGCCAACCGTGGAGACTCTGCCGGCACATACCCGACAACCGACCCGACAAACTGCGTAGAGGAATAGGCGCCGGTTCGCGGATCGATTTTTTGCGCAGTCCCGGTTTTACCGGCCACGCGAAATCCGGGAATGGCCGCCTTCGCCCCTGTCCCATTCGTCACGACACCCTCCATCATTGTCGTCATCATCCAGGCCGTATCCGGCGAGACGACGCGCCGCTTCACTTGCGGAAGGACTTCCTTCAACACATGACCTTTCGCATCGCGAACCTCGGACACCACATAGGGCCTCATCATCACACCCCCATTGGCAAGGGTCGCCAGCGCCGACACCATCTGAAGCGCCGTCACCCCGACTTCCTGTCCCATCGAAATTGACGCCACCGATCGACGGCCCCAATCTTTGGGAGCCTTCAAAAGTCCGCTTACTTCACCCGGGAGATCGATTTCCGTCCGTTGACCGAAACCGAACCCCTGAAGATAACGATAGAGCCGCTGCTCGCCGAGGGCCATTCCGGTTTTAGCCGCACCAATGTTGCTGGACTTTTGAATCACTTCAGAAAACGTGATCCACCCCAGCTTTTCATGGTCATGAATCGTCGTATTCGCGATCACCATATGGCCGTTCTCACCAAACACCATCGTGCCGGGAGTCATCACCTTTTCCTCAAGCGCCGCAGCCGCCACGACGACTTTCATCGTCGACCCAGGCTCGTACGTATCCGTCAACGCACGATTGCGCCACCGATCTGGCGTCAACTTGGCAACGACGTTTGGATCGAACCGTGGACTGACCGCCATCGCGAGAATCGCGCCAGTCTGCGGCTCCATGACAATAATCGTCCCGGACTTCGCACGGGCATGAAAGACCGCGTCTTCGAGTTCTTTCTCTGCGATGTACTGGATCACTTCGTCGATGGTCAGCGTCAGGGCATGTCCCGGTGTCGGCACTTGCTCCGTCACGCCCTTCGGAAACACCGTGCGCCCCAATGCATCGCGCTGCAGTACGGTCACGCGTTTCTCCCCATGCAGCTGCGAATCGTATCGGCGCTCGAGCCCCTCGAGCCCTTGCCCATCCATTCCGGAAAATCCAAGGACATGAGCCAGCAACGGACCCTTGGGATAAAACCGTCGCCCCTCCATCACCACACCGATACCATCTAACGACATCTGCTCTAGACGGCGGCCCTGCTCCGGCTCGAGCTTTCTCGCCAACCAGACAAAGCTCTTATCTTGGCGAAGCTTCTTCTCCAGCTCACCGGTTCGAATATGGAGCACCGGAGAAAGATGGCGGGCGACGGTCGACGGGCTTTCCAACGACGTCGGAACACCGAACACGGACGGTACCTCCACATTCATCGCCAGCACTTTGCCGTGCCGATCCGATACCGTACCTCGCGCGCCTTCGAATGACACCGTCTTTTGATGTTGCCGATCGGCTTTGGCCGTGAGTTCTGCCGCCTGAAGCACTTGGAGCGTGACCAATCGAAACACAATGACGCTGAACCCGCAGAGAAACAGCAGCAGCATCACATAGCGACGCCCGCGAGAAGGCCCGGCAGTCACTCGTTCACCCCCCCAGCGGCAATATGCCGCGCCAAACGAACCGGCTCGATGGACGGACGCGCCAGGCCTGGAGCGCTTCCAGACTGATGCACCATCAACACTTGTCCCTGCTGCGGCGGAACCAATCCCAACTTCTCCGTCGCCAGCTTCGCGATCCGCTCCGGAGCCGCCAGCGAAGACACTTTTACTTGCAGCTGATCCCGCTCCCGCTCCAGCAATATTTTCTGACTCTTCGATCGTTCGATCTGATAACCCAACCGAACGACATCGACCCGTTCCCACACAAACACGAAGACCAACATCACACCGGCGATAATCGTGAGCGTCTTCATGAATGACCCTCCCTGGAGACCCGTTGGGCGGCCCGCAGCTTGGCACTGCGCGACCGAGGATTTCTGTCTGATTCTTTCTTGGTCGCGACCTGCGGTCTCTTCGTCAGCACCTCCAGCGAAGGATCGTCCTTGCCGGAAAGCGCCCGAAACGTATGCTTCACAATTCGATCTTCGAGCGAATGAAATGAAATCACGCAGAGACGTCCGCCCGGAGACAAGACATCCACCGCGTCGCGCAACGCCGGCTCGAGACAGTCGAGCTCTTGGTTGACGGCAATACGAATGGCCTGAAACGTACGGGTCGCGCAATGGAGACGACCATGCCGATAACTCGCAGGGACCGCCCCCTCGATCGCAGAGACCAACTCCTTCGTCGTCGCTAAGGGACGACGTTCACGCGCGCTGACAATGGCGCGCGCAATGCGCCGAGAAAACCGTTCTTCGCCGAATTGGAAAATCACGTCGGCCATCTCCGCTTCCGACCATTGATTGATCAGGTCAGCGGCCGTTCCGCTTTTCGATTGATCCATGCGCATGTCTAATGGGCCATCTCCCTGAAAGCTAAACCCACGAGTCGCTTCGTCCAACTGCGGGGACGACACGCCAAGATCGAACAGCATTCCATCGACCTGGCCAATACCGCTGGCAGCAAGATGCTGTTTCAGTTCCACAAAGTGCCCATGGATGAGGTGTACACGGTCGCCGAATCGAGCAAGCCGTTCCCGGCTGGCTGCAATGGCCACCGCATCGCGATCAAGACCGATAAGCCTGGAGTTCGAACTGCTTGATTCAAGAAGCTTTTCAGCATGCCCACTGTACCCCACTGTACAGTCAAGATAGACTCGGCTATCCTCTCGAATAAGCCAAAATAGGACCTCTTCTGACATGACCGGGAGATGTCGAAAAACCTCCATAAATCAACGCTCACCAGACTCACCCACTTTCTCCCACTAGATCAGGAGTATACACCCACTCAAAGGCTTGTCAACAAAAGATTCATGTACTTATGAAACTTTTATCACGATTATATACTTGACAAACCCATGCCGTTCTAGTACCCTCGAATCAGGTCAAAACGGGGGCGAATATGGCAAACTTACTGAGCGGAAAACATCTGAACGACGAGAAGGCAGCGTATGAGTATCTGTCAAAACTACGCTGGCCCGATGGCCCTCGTTGTGTTCATTGTGGAGCGGATAAGGTTGCCACGCTCAACGTCAAAAGTGCCAAGCGTGTCGTTCTGAAATGCCGCAAGTGCCGGAAGCAGTTTTCGGCAACGGTTGGAACGATATTCCAGGGCTCACATATCCCCCTTTCAAAGTGGTTCATGGCTATCCAACTCATGTGCTCCTCCAAGAAGGGCATGAGCGCCCATCAGCTCCACCGAATGCTGGCCATCACCTACAAATCTGCCTGGTTCATGGCGCATCGAATCCGGCATGCCATGAAGCAAACGCCGTTCGGTGGCAAACTGGGCGGCATCGTGGAAGCGGATGAGACTTATATTGGCGGGAAGTCCCACGGCAAAGGGCCAATTGCAGGGAAAACGCCAGTATTTGCGCTCGTAGAGCGTGGGGGGCGTGTCCGGTCGTTCACCATGCCTACCGTAACAGCTACCAATTTGAAGCGTTCAATCCAGGAGCATGTAGACGCCAGCGCGACTCTCATGACGGACGAACTCAAGGCCTATACGAATATCGGGAAAGACTTTGCCGACCATCAGACCGTGAACCATTCTAGGAAAGAATATGTGCGTGGTGAGGCCTTCACGAATACGGTTGAAGGGTACTTCAGTTTGCTCAAGCGTGGACTGACCGGCACCTATCACCATGTGTCTCCACGCCACTTGCACCGATATTTGGATGAATTCAATTTCCGCTATAACGCGCGATCGGCAGATGATGCCGTGCGGAATCTTTCGGCGCTGAAGGCAACAGAAGGGAAGCGGTTGCAGTACAAGTGACTGGTCAGGAAGCGGACTTCGATGAAGGCTTGGACTTCGATCGTTTCGGCGTGACTGGCTTCTTTGAAGCGGTAGATCCCAGAAGGGCCTTCAAGGCTTCATCGAACTTCAGCGGTTTTAACGAAACAGGTTTCTCTTTAGCCATATCTCAATGCTACAGAAAACTACCATGATTGACAAACGATGACTATGATTGTCATATTATCCCCTAGACACTTCCTCCCACATTTTTGGGGGGTGGCGAGCGTTTTACTCCCTTACTTCACTAACTAGCGACGTACCGTATACGGCAAGTTAGGAAGAGGTCGAGGAGTCCTCAGGGGCCCGCTTAATGGCGGGCCTCGCTTTTTGGGCATCCTTTTCCCCATCTAGTCCCTCCTTTCTGTCTGAATCACAATGCAGAATGCATTGGTCCCGCCGTATGAACCGTTGCATATCTGATGTGATTGCGAGAGAGAAGGGATGACAGGAGTTTAGGCTGAGGCCGCTCGCCACCCTTATGTAGTATGTTCGCTTTAGCGATTCTTCTTTCTAGATTGCGACTATTTCATCGCCCTCCAATCTCTGTATTTTCCCTGCAACGACCATCCGACAAATGACCGTGTGCAGGTAATTCCCGTACCGACCAAGCTTTTCCTTCGGATAGCCCATCTCTTCCAACTTTAAGCGAAGGGTTCTTCCGCTAATCGGGTAGTCGTACCCAGACAAGCAAACTCTTACCGCTTCAGGTAGAGCCAGCTCGCCAAATGGCCTCTCCCTGGGCTTCTTTGCCTGAAGGCTACGAGTCCCGCATGACGGACAATGTGCGTGGGAATGCCGTCTCCACTGGTCAAGCTCATCAGATAGCGAACTAAGTCGATGCTCACTCTCCTGCAATCGAACTTCCATCGATCTTACTACGGCATCTAGAACGTTGGAATCGTGAGACATATCGATGTCCTCCAATGGCGTTTCTCGAAGAGGGCGTATCTATAACATGAGCAGCATTTCGACACAACCCCATCGACCACAATAAAGATGTTGACTGCTAATATTTTCTTCTATAGTCTGCCGCCCTCATATCCCACTCAGTGGGAGGAAGTGGTGGGTTTGTAAAGTATATAAGCATCACTTTTATGGCCTCGGCTTCTCCAGGATTTTTGAGGGAAAAACGCGTGGCATCCCCCTAACTTTTGACGGTCATAGGGGGAAACGGTCTCTGTTTTGTACTGAATTTCTGGAGACAGAATGTACCCTGGAGGAAGGAAATTGGCTCCTCGTGACATCCAAACCTCCCTGCCTCGCTTCGCTCACCCACCTTCCACTCCAATGTGCAAAGACTGGAAGGAGAAACGGCTCACCATGGCTCAGTACTGCGCACAGGACTGTCTCTCGTGGCCGACGATGTGAGCACGCATTCTCTCAGGAGTGCGTGCTCACGAGATCGATCCATTTGCGTCATTCGGCAATCATGCACACAAAGTTGGCCGGTTTCATTGACAAGGATTCGAGTCGGGTTGAGAATGGTTTTATGCGTTCACTCACGACAGCCAAGCCCCTCTGCGTAACGGTCTTCACGGCAGGAGTAGCGCTCATGCTCAGCGCCATCGCTGCCGCCGCAGCCTCACCGCTCTATTGGTGCCCTGATCGAAAAGCCGATCAACAATATTCTGCGACCAAAGGACCGGGGTGTGTCCCGTTGGTCGAGAAGAAAGAGGCCCTGACGGTAGAGCAAGAAGGGGAAGCGGCCACGAGCGAGAAAGCGCATCGCGACTTCAAGATTGAGAATCTGCAGCGCGACGTGTCGGCATTTCTGCGTGAATATCGTCAGTTTCTCAGCTGTTGCAAGACCGACCCAGACGAACTCCAGCGGATCGCGGACCTGGGCGAAGAAGTCTCAGAACTCCTGGAGTCCACACAGAGGCAGCTCTCTAATTATTCGATGGTCTCGAGAGGTATCATGCTTCGAGATATGATCGCGCCCGTGACGACGGCCAGAGCCGACCTCCAAACTCTCCAGAGCAGACTTGGGAAAATTGGCGACGCATCGAACAGGCGAGAGCAGGTCGATTTTGAAGAAAGCGGACGGAAAAGCCACGCCATGCGCGAACTAGAAGAGTCGATCGACAGAGATATTCGCGCCTCCAAATTCCCGGGAAGCGCCAAGACCGGAATGGATATTGGCGTGGCGCCGGCCGCAGGACCGAACATCGGGAAAGCCCCCAGAACAGGCGCACAGACAGAAAGCGGACGGACCGGTCAGGACATCGGAGCCTCCCCCAAGAGCAGCACAGACATCGGCGCAAGCGGCCCGACCGGCTTTGAGATCGGCGCCACCGGGCGGGCAGGCCCCTCGATCGGAGAATCGACGCTCAATAGCGATACCTCGTCGACGGTGAATTCATCGCTCCAACGTTCGACCATCGGCTCAAATATTTCCGACTCGTCTATCGGGTCAAGCCTCGGATCCTCGAGCGTCGGTTCAAGCCTCCAGGACAGCTCGATCGGTTCTTCCTTTGGAAGCTCTTCTGTCGGGTCCAGCCTGCAAAACCGCTAACAGATCGCTCCCCATGCGACACTCTGCCACCATCCGTTTCAGGATGAAGGCGCGGTAACCACCGGCGGCATCGGCTCCCATGTCTCGCCTGCATCTTGACTGCGATACAATCCGCTCCCGTTCGTCCCCAGATAAAACAATTTTGGGTCTGTGGCACTCTGTGCGAGGGACCGCACATTCAGCGTCTCCAGCCCATTATTCAGCGTCGTCCATGTGTTCCCGCCGTCTTTGCTCCGATGAATGCCTTCCCGGCTCCCCAGATAAACCACACCTTTTTTCGCCCGATCCAAGACCATCGAAAACACCATCTGATCTTGCAGTGATTGGGCGATACGCACCCACGATACCGCCGCATCCGTCGACTTATAGAGCCCTTCGAGAGTTGCAGCATAGACCGTGTCCGGCTCATAGGGATCGACGAGAGTGGCCGTCACATTCAGCGCGCGTGACGACTTGATGATGGCCGGAGACACGAGACCGTTATTCGCCTTCTCCCAATGCCCCCCTTGATCGAGCGACTTATAGACACCACCGCTCGTGCCGGCATAGAGAATCTCAGGCCTCGTGGGGTCCAGGCCAAGCGTCACCACCATCAATACTTCCTTCATGCCCTCCATGCGCTTCGTCCAACTGTCGCCGGCGTTCTTGGTTTCAAACACCCCCATCGTCGTCGCGGCGAACAAATGCAGATTATCAGCCGGATCGAAGACAAATTGGTTGACCACAGAAGACACCGTCACATCGTCCAGGCCGGATCGTTGCGAAACCCAGCGCTGCCCGCCATCGTAGCTCTTATACACCGCATCGCCCTTCGTACCGGCATACACCGTAGCCGGATAGACGGGATCGAGCGCCATCGAAATCACGCGGGAATGGCTCATCCCCTGCGACAGATTCGTCCAGGTCCGGCCCCCATCGCGCGTCTTATAGATGTAGTCGTTCGTCGCAACGTAGATGATGTCGGGATTCTTCGGATGGAGCTGGATCACCACAATCGCATCACTGCGATTACAGCCCGTGAAGGAGATCGCCAGGAGAAAAGCGAGGATAAGAATTCTAGCCATGCACAGACAAAGCCCTACAGGATGCTCAAACAGGTCATCCAACAAGGCCGCAGGAGAGAAATAACCGGAGGCGTACCCTCAGGGTACGTTGAGGATTATTTCGACCCGAGAACGAAGTTGGTGACCTGTTTCAGCATCCTGATTCAGCGGTAGTTGGTGAACTGCAAATCAATCTCAAAATCCTGCCCCTTGAGAAACGCCATAGCCGATTGAAGATCGTCCTTGCTCTTACTCAGCACGCGCACTTGCTCGCCCTGAATCTGCGCCTGCACTTTCAGCTTGGACTCCTTGATGGCCTTCGTCACTTCTTTCGCCTTGTCCGCCGCGATCCCGCTTTGAATCTTCGCCACCTGGCGTACCGTTCCACCCAGCGCCGCCTCGATGGTCCCATAGTCAAACGCTTTCAGCGAAACCCCGCGCTTCACGCACTTAGCCTTGATGATGTCGATCACCGCATTGAGCTTGTACTCGTCGTCGGAGACCAGAGACAGTTCCTTCTCTTTCTCCTTCAAGGTGATTTCCGTCTTCGAGTCCTTGAAGTCGAAACGCTGTTTGATCTCCTTCGACGCCTGATCGACGACATTCTTCATCTCTTGCATATCCACTTCCGACACCACATCGAACGAAAATTGCTCAGCCATAATTCCTCCTGCTTCTCGCGGGACGTGCGCGACTAGCAAGACTGGTTTCTCGCTCTTGTCTCGCCCTTCGCGCTTTTCCCGCTAACCATTAACAGCAACCCCCACCGGGCAACTGCAACCGCTGCTCTTCATCATGATGAATCGTCGTTTGCAGTCTTCCCGGCGAACTTCCACCGGCCATCACCACCACTTCACTGCTGGTGAAGGGCCGCTTCAAAACCAGATAGCCATACCACTGCCTGATACTATCGCCCAAGACGATCACTGCGAGCAAGGCCACCACTGCAACGAGCCCCGCATCCAGATACAAGGCAAAGGCCTTCCCGCTATCGGCAAGGGACGAGGCCTTGGCCACAAACATCCCGAACATTTCATAGGACCCGATCAAGGTGATGGTCCCGACAAACAACATCGGCAACGCCGTAATCCAAAGATATTGCGCCTTATTCATCTTGATGAGCACCGTCGTCCCGATACAGAGAGCCAGAGTGCCCAGCAACTGATTCGCCGCGCCGAACATCGGCCAAAGCGTCGAGATACTGCCGGTACCGATGAGATAGGCCCAGGCTCCCACGATCACCCCGCTGCTCATCACCACACCAGGCCACCAATTCATCCGCCGCAAGGGGGCATAGAACCGCCCGCCCATCTCCTGGATGAGATAACGCCCCACGCGCGTGCCAGTATCGATCGTGGTCAGGATGAACAGGGCCTCGAACACCAGCGCAAACTGATACCAGTAGGCCATCAAGCCCGACATCCCTGGGAGCGCAGAAAAGATGGAGGCCATGCCGACTGCCAGCGACACGGCCCCGCCAGGCCGACCCGCCACATCAGCCTCAACCAGTTGCGAGAGTTCCTGAATCCGCGAGACCGGAAAGCCCATCGCAGCAAGAGCCTCAGGCGAGAGCATCGTGTTGATCGCTAGATAATCGCCGGGGATCAACACCGAGGCGGCGATAAGCGCCATCACACCGACAAAACTTTCCAGCAACATCGCCCCATAACCAACCGTGGCCTGGGATTCCTGCTCGATCATCTTCGGCGTCGTTCCGGACGAGACCAGCGAGTGAAAGCCGGACACGGCGCCGCAGGCAATGGTGATGAAAAGGAAGGGGAAGAGCGTGCCGGGAATAATCGGCCCGCCGCCACTGGCGAAGATTGTCACTCTCGGCATCTCGATCGTCGGCGCCATGAGCACCACGCCCACTCCCAGCAAGGCCACCACGCCCAGCTTCATGAAGGTGGAGAGATAGCCGCGCGGCACCAGGAGCATCCAGGCCGGCAAGACAGAAGCGAGAAACCCATAGCCTGCCAGGCCCCACACCAACGTCGTACGCTCGAACTCGAACCAACCAGCGATCGAAGACTGAGCGACCACCCGTCCGAAGATCACCGCCGCGACTAACAGCACCACACCGATCAGGGAGACTTCCGCTACCTGACCAGGCCGGAACTTTTGAAGATAGAAACCCATGATGAAACCGATGGGAATTGTCATCGCAATTGTGAAGGTGCCCCAGGCATTGCGATAGAGCGCATTCACCACGGCAAAGCCCAGCCCTGCCAGCGCGACCACCACGATAAAGAGCACCGCCACTGCCGTCGCGGTGCCGGTCACAAGACCCAGTTCATCCCGCGCAATTTCAGGCAGGGAGCGGCCATTCCGTCTCATCGAGGCCACCAGGATGATGAAGTCCTGCACCGCGCCGCCCAACACCGCCCCGATCACCAGCCAGAGAAAGCCGGGCAAGAATCCGAACTGCGCCGCCAGGACTGGCCCAAGCAGCGGTCCCGCTCCGGCAATCGCCGCAAAGTGATGACCGAACAGGACGTATTTATTGGTGGGGTGAAAATTGACTCCGTCGTTCAACCGCACCGCCGGCGTGACCCGCTGATCGTTGAGTTCAACGACCCGTTGGGAAATCCAGCGGCCATAGAAGCGAAAGGCCAGCACATAGATGCAAGCAGCCGCCACGACCAGCCAGAGCCCATTTACTTTTCCATGAGGATTAACGAGACCCGTAACAAAGGCGAGCGCAACGGCGCCAAGAATGGCAAGAAATCCCCAAAGCACCTGCTTTAACGCCGACATGCGCGGCATCCTAGCACAAAGGGAAAGTGGGTAGCCTGGTCAATCTCTTGTGCTCGCGCAACGCGCGGCCTCGGAAGGATAGGAAGGGAGCCGCCGGACCATCCTTCTTGCTCGCAGAACGCGCACAATCAGAATGTGCTCGTCCGATGCGCGCAGTGAAGGACAGTCCAACGACTCCCTTGGGAGAGCAAGTGTGATATCGCAGAGAAGGCGGCAAGAGGCACTCGCTGAATGCGTGCACTGGAGAACTACGGGCCATCCCCTTATATTCCGTAAATGATGTAAAGAAAGTGCCCTGGCGAGCAGAAAAAAATCGGGGAGCAGCCTCATCAAGGTGGCCTTGCGGCTCATCCTCAATGTCTTACTCCCCTGTCTAGATCGAAAGGATATTTACTTTATTTTGAAGACAGACGCATAATGCCAAACCTTCTGTTGTTTGTAAAGACATAATCTTTTCCTACTTTTCATGGAATACATCCCTGAAGAAAGCTGGGCACAGACTACCGGTATCGGTAAGGGTGGTCGCGCTTTTGTACACCGATGGCTGGAGCTTTTCCACAGACTTTCTTTGGAATTATATAGGGTTCGCCACCTAAATGTCAGGCTGGCATTTGAAGAACTCCGCGCTGCTATTTCTGACCACAAGGACTTTCAAACGGACTACGTCAACGTTAAAGATCTCGCGGCAGAAACACTTCATCTTTTAAGGCAGGACATTGTTGTTACTAAAGTACTTCCACAGTCACAGCTCTACCACGGAGTTCTGGCTCACGCCAACTCGGACAAATCACTTCCCGCAGGACTTTCTGTACTAATAGAACAAGCCTGTGAAACGTTCAAACGCGATTACAGAAAGGTGATTATTCAAGAATTACGTTCTGCAATTACTGCGGACGATGTTGATCGAACGATTCAGCTGACTTCTCTACTGGCGAGCGATCTCATAGGAGACGGCTACGACCATAGACATTTATACTGGCGCGGAGAATATTTCGCTAAGCCTCCACAGCGTTCATTCAGCGACAAACTAAACGACCTTCTGAATGACATTGAAGATGTTGTCCAGAGAAATCATACGATTGCAACGAGGCTCACATTCACCCGTGCAGACTTGGCAGCCGAATGTCCTTCAGAAATTGGAGATGTAAAGATCCAAGCACAACTTGCCGCCGCCTCTGGCCATCAGACTTCAGCATATAACAAGATAGATCCGGTCTTCCGCTATGCCACATGTCAAACAAACGCCCCTGATCCATTCGCAGCATGTCGAAGAGGCATGCCCGTTTTATCGAGAGCACTGGACCTTCTAAAATTCACAAGGCCAATGTTGAGAGTTGAGCCTAATCGAGCATGTCTAGGGGTTTCAGAATCTGGCCAAGAAGTAATAACCCCCATAAATCTAGAGTTGCTTGGCCCAATTCGCTTGCTAAAGGAAGAAATAGAGACCCGCCTGACCCAGATAAGCGCCATACATAGAGATGACGGAATCGACATCCAAACCAAGAATAGGCTTAGCCTAGGCCTTCAAAACCTAAGGCTCGGCTTGGAGGGAGTCAACCCGCAACAACAATTCTTGAGTCTATGGATTGGCCTAGAAGCCATAGCTGGCGGCAAACACAGAACAGAGATGACGACGCTCCGTCGTTGGGTTCCTCCAACGGTAACCTTGTCGTACCCCAGATCCATCATCGTAGATCTGAGGGAAAACTTCTTGAGACTCCATATAGACCTAAGAGCTCTACTAAACCCTCAGGCCAGGACCTCTCAACGCCAAGCCGTTTCACTTGAAGATCTTTGGCGTGCGATATGTGCTCAGCACAAGAGAGGACAGTTGATAACGGCAGCCTCAACTTTTCCTCTTTTGCAAAGTCGGATCGTCGCTATCGGGAAATTGCTAGACACTAGTCAGGCAACGAGACAAACGATTGAGCGGTATCGACAAGATGTAGAATGGCACATCCAACGCATGTATAGAATCCGAAACGCTATCGTTCACGGTGGATACATACCCGAAGATCTGACGCACCTTGGATCTCATTTAGCAACGTACCTATGGACAGTCCTGCGCGCCTTGACAGACGAGCTCACCAAACCTACAGGACTGCGAGATATTAGTAAATTCTTTGACAAGATGATGGTGTTATATGGGCTCGAGTGCGAACAACTCGAGCACGGCGGATCTGCAGAACCAAACTTGCCATTTCTTCTCCATCCAGAGATTATGTGGCCTTGAGAAGAATATGTTAGGACCAACTTTGCTTGCCTCACACTTGTTCTGGTTGATCCCATTTTTGCTCAAGCAGAAATAGCCCACCATGTGATGGCTAATTCGAGTCGTGGGTTCATTTCTGGATTTTCACGAACATTGAACCTTCTTTCCACTTCCGTCATATAGACTCCATGCTCACGCTCATCCAGTTTCCTTGGTCGCCGTTTTGCATCACCGTGCGGCATATCTTTGAACAGAACAACATTCCGTTTCGTCTGAAAAACATCCCCTTTCACGAGCGGGCCTCCATTATTAAGGCCACGAATGGACGTGGCTACACGGTGCCCTGTTTGGTCGATGGGAAACAGGCCATCTGCGATGTCACTGACTTTGGACAAGAGGTCGCACGGCATGTGGATCGGTGCTATGAACTGAATCTGTTTCCACAAGAGTTCGAGGGGATTCAGCTCGTTCTCTCACGCTACATTGAGAACGACTTGGAGATGGTGGGGTTCAAGATCAACGACAGCTACATCATCCCGACACGACCCCTGGTCGAACGGGTCATGCTGATCCGGCACAAGGAACGGAAGTTCGGAAAGGGCTGTGTCCAAGCATGGACAAGCCAGCGCAAAGACCTATGCCGTCAATTCACGGAACTGCTGAAGCCATTCGACAACATGCTGGCAAGCTCACCATTTCTGATTGCTGACCGCCCGTTGTTTGTCGACTACGCCCTCTACGGTGTAATCGAGAACTATCTGTTCAACGGCAACACGAAGCTGCCGAACCTAAAGCACCTTCGGCGTTGGCGCCGCGCAATGAAATGCCCTCCCCGTAAATATGGATCTCTCAGGCTAATGAGGCGGTGATCCAGACCCCGGCGAGAAGTTTCAACTGCACTCCAAGCTCGCTCTTTCTCTCTTTAGGGATGGGGGCTGAGTGATCTTCCACTGCGCGCGTCCAACGAGGGCTTTCTCAAGCCGCGCGTTGCACGAGCACAGGAGACCTTCTAACCTGCCATCTCATCTCCTGAGTCGGGAGCGCGATCTTCCTGAATGGCCACAGAACGCCCGCCGACGAACGACAGACAGAGCAAGCCTGGTCCAATCCGATCCAGCTAACGAAACCGACGGAGCAGCACGAGAGCATGCCGGTCGCGGCTATGATTTAGCGTTTTCCCGGAAGAAGTTTGAGATGGCGTCTTTTCCAACTTGGCCCTGGGCGGCCTGCAGAACGAGCGCTTCAAACGCTGATTCGTCGGCCTCAAGCGTGAGGCCATTTAGCTTCATGAATACGAACGCCGCCATTGTTCCCGCTCGCTTATTGCCATCAATGAAGGGGTGATTTTGAACGATATGATAAAAATACGCGGCGGCCATTTCGAACAAATCGGCATGAAGATATTGATCGCCAAACCCGGTCTCCGGCATTCCGAGTGCCGAATGCAACCGCTCAACATCGCGAATGCCAAGACTCCCCCCATATCGCCGAATTTGGTCGGCATGAATCTCGATGACATCCTCGATTGAGAGAAATATCGGGCCAGGCATTCGCTACGCCAACCTTTTCAGCATCTTCCCATATCGTCGGTTACCTTCTTCGAGCGCTGCCTGGAACTTTTTCTGCCGCGCGGGAGTCTGAGCCGGTGTCACGATGAGACATTTCCCGTCCGTCTTGATGTTGAGGGGAGTGTCTGCATCGATTTCAAGGAGATCGAGAACTCCGCGATCAATCACAAGAGCGAGACTGTTGCCGTGCTTCGTTAGCTTCTTAACCATAATGCACACCTCCATACTGGTACCACAATGTAGCACCAGCATAGCACCGTCACTTCGCGCCGTAAAGCATCCTCACTTGGCTCTCCTTAAAATTCTCAGAAGGACCAATCCTGCATGATCTCTCACTGCACGCATAGAGGCTTACTCCTACCTCGTCCCTCGCCTAGCCCAGCAAGGACGCGGAGACTTTCGACTGCGGCCGTCAAGCGAGGCCCTTATCTTTTCCCCAAACATTTCTTCAGGCGAATCGCCGGACTGCCCTTCACTGCGCGCGTCGAACGAGCACATTCTGATCGTACGCGTTCCGCGAGCAAGAAGGATGGTCTGGAGGCTCCCCTTCTCTCACCTTCTCTCACCTTCTGAGAGCGCACGCTCCGGGAGCAAAGAAAGCTTCTCACACCCTTGCTCCTCATCTTCCGAGACCGTAGGCTCCCACCCGATCTCGACTATCTTGGACAGCGGTGCGAATTATCTAACTTCATATACCGTCACATTCTCCCCCATCCAAGCTTTAGAGTATTCTCTGCCCCCATCTACGATCAGGTCCGGTCTTTCGGTTATGTCCACTGCGACAAGAGCGCAGGGCACAAAGTCGCTCATCGCACCAGACACAGAAACCTTCGCTGACGGATTTACGACCCGAAGGTGCTCGATCCGAAAACTGCTCATTGACCCCATCTCTGGCAGAACCCAAAGCGGATACTCCCACTTATCATCTGGGCTCAAGAAACCAACCTGGGAACACAACTTGTCCCTCAGGAGAACACCGACGTGGACATATTGCGGATATAGCTTTGGTTTGTTTCGAAAGTATTGCTCGAATCTTGGCATCACAAAAATGTTCTTACTCCCAATTATGGGACGTGATTCATTATCGAGAAGTGCAAATTGCGATGCGACGACTAGCAGGACAACGATGCCTGTTCTCGATCGAGCTAAGACGGTGCCGCTCAGAGCGGTCGCAATAGCAGCAGACCACAGTACCAAGAGGGGCAAGTGCAACCTTGTAATCCAAATGTTCCACCTAAGACAGAAGCAGAACACGAGATAGGCCGTGAGAAGAGAGAGAACATAGTCTTGTAGGATCGACGTGCGTCCCCGCTCGACTCCACCGAACAACAGTGCTACGCATAGAACGATCAGAAGAACATGAATCGGGTTTCCGGCATAGTCTTCATGATTTTGTTGTGATGATAATCTAAATTTTTGGCCACCACTCTCCAGGCGAAACATGACTTCAATCTGCTCAACCACTTTTTCTACTATTCGTTTCCCCTTATAAGACGGCGGAGCCATTTCTAAGGCGGTGTTTCTGATGAGACTGGATGCGAACCTGGATATCACTCGCCTCAATTCTCCACCTGTCACAACTGACACAGTCGTAATCGCGGAGGTATAGGGTTGAGGGCCCAGGGGAGACCCGAACATTTCGAGGTTGCGGATATAATGGCCAAGATTAATCACCACCGCCATCACTGATATGGCGAGCAGGATCTTGACGGATCGAAGCCCCAACTTTCGTGCCAAGGAGAGAGAAAGCCAAGCCAAGAAGGGGACAGCAAGAAGGTAGGCCGTTGGCTTTGTGAGGCAAGACAGTCCGAGGCTGATGCCAGCAAAAATCGTGTGAGGCCACAATGTCGATTGGCGCTGTATGAGCTCCAAGATTGCAAGCACGTAAAAAACAAAACAGACCAGCCAAAAAGTCACCACGTAGTCAGTTTGGGTACTGGATGCCTGCAGGATACCCATGGGAAGACAGGCAGCCATAAGCGCGGCAAGTAGTTGACTCTCCTTGCTCCCGCCAAGCTGCTTCGCAATGAGTGACACGCCAATGAGACTGCCCAACATACTGAACCACTGGACACCATTAGACAGGCGGTCCCCTCCACTTAAAACATAGAAATGAGTGATGGCAAACTCCGCCCACGGGGGCATAAATAACTGCCGATCGATGCTGGTTGTATAGTGCTGCACGCTATGATTTTGGATCCAATGCACGACTCGGGCCAAGTGATAGGCCATAGAATCTAAATTGTTTGGAGGCGCAACGAAGGCGATGAGCCCGGTGAGAGAGACGATGAAACCGAGCGGCAACACAACAAGGAGCGGCGCGCTAACCTCGGCAGGAACGCTCACGGAAATGAGCTCTTTATCCATGTAATGCCATAGGTAAAGAACCGCCAGTACCGCACCACTCAGAATCCAGGAGGCGAGAATCGCCGAATAGGACAGTGCACCCATGGCGGACAACGCTTCCGTGATGATCGTCAGCAAGAGTCCCCAAATAACGGCCGCTGCCAGGATTGACTCTCTCCAAGAGAAACCGGATGCGCGACTAATCAGAAACATTAAGACAAATGAGATGAATGGGATAAGAGCTGACATCATCGCTAATTCTACCTATTTCCCTTCGGGCGCTTTGCACAGACTGAGAGCACCCGTTGTCCCAACATTGGGTGTCATATGCACTCGCATCTTGGAATCCAACTCATGAACAATCGCTCGCAGAGCCAGGCATTTCGTGAATTCAATGTTTCACACTTAAAGATTTCCTCCAAAGACATACCACCAATAATCCAGAAGATCTGTGAAGGACAGAGCAGCCAGTGTTCGTGCAAGGCAGACAACGTCACAGGTGCTCGGCTCGCCTGAAGGCCGCCGGTCCCCCGATCAAGGAGATGTTGTGGAAGTTGACGACGTCGAAATTACGGTCGAGCACCGCTCGGAGCTGTGTCGTTTTTACTCCAGGCTTGCCTGTCTGCTGGGTAATCAGCGGGGACAGTATCCCGAAGGGACTGCGCAAACGATGCACCACAACCCCGTCCTGCTCGACTTGAGCAGCTGGCTGTTCCCTGCCTCGCAGGTGGAAGGCGTCTTCGCAATGCACGACCTCAACATGGTGTCCTTTCGCTACCAACGCGCGAGCCAATGCCTGCACGAAAACGGCATCCCCGCCAAAATGGTACGGGGGATAAAATGTGGTGACCATACAAAAACGCATCAGATATCTCTTCGGGGCATTTCGCCGGATGACCAAGGTGCCGCACTGCGCCACCTTGGTCATCCCATTGTGAAACCATTACTCCAATCGAACCGCGACGAGC